>CAYOHA010000147.1:0-6843 GCA_964403625.1 uncultured Dehalococcoidales bacterium
CCGCCAGTGATAAAACTACTCACCTCCAAAAAAGAGCGGGCAATATATATGAAACCTCAGCTGAGACCGGTGTCCAGGAAAGAAAAAATCTTCTTCCCGGTAATTGCTTCTGTCATTATTATTCTACTCGTGCCTAAATCAGCCCCACTAATTGGTATGTTAATGTTCGGCAACCTGCTAAAAGAGTGTGGGGTCACCGATAGGCTTTCTGAAACTGCTGCCAATGCCTTTATGAATGTATTAACTATTCTTCTCGGTATTTCTGTCGGCTGCTTTATGAGCGCTGAGACCTTCCTTGAACCTGAAAGCCTGGTTGTATTTGTCCTGGGTATGTTAGCCTTTGCTACCTCCACTGCCTTTGGCGTCGTTCTGGCCAAGTTTATGAACATTTTTCTCAAGGAGAAGTTTAATCCGATGATAGGTGCGGCCGGCGTTTCTGCAGTACCAATGTCAGCCAGAGTAGTCCAGCGGATGGGACAGCAGGCAAACCCCAGGAACTTCCTCTTGATGCACGCCATGGGACCGAATATTGCCGGCGTAATCGGTACGGCTGTAGCTGCCGGTATATTCATAGGTATGGTTGGTTAAACGAGCGGCCAGTCCAAACCTGAGTTTTTGATAATATCAAAAGAGAAATGAGGCTATGAAAACTAAAAAGGAGAAATGAATGGAACTGAAAGAAGCAATTATTAAAAGAGAGAGTGTTCGGGACTATGAGAGCACTCCAGTACCGGAAGAGAAGCTACTCAGGGTACTTGAAGCCGCCCGTTTGGCACCGTCAGGTGCTAATATGCAACCGTGGAAATTTGTCGTTGTTAGGGAAAGTAAGCTACGCCAGGCATTATCAAGAGCTTCGGGGGGACAGCGTCATGTTGCTCAAGCGCCAGTGGTTATTGCTGCGGTAGCGATAGCATCGGAATTTATCATGATGTGCGGGGTTCCGGGTTATGCAGTTGACTTGGCTATCGCTGTAGACCACATGACTCTGGCAGCCGTAGATGAAGGGCTTGGCACCTGCTGGATTGGAGCTTTTTCACAGGAGCAGGCTAGAAATATCTTGAAAGTTCCGGAAAGCTGCCGGATTGTAACTTTACTTACTCTCGGCTTCCCTAAGTTGACAGGCAGACAAAAAGTGCGTAAATCTATTGATGATATTGTCTGCTACGAAACTTATAAATAAACCTGGGGATATTTAGAGATAAAAAGAAAAAAGATCTATAAAATCAGGAGAAGAGATATGAAAATACTGATACTATCGGGAAGCAGGAATCCTGAAGGCCGGACGGCCCAGGCAATTAATGCGATACGTAAGGGTGTCGAGAAGGCCGGAGGAAATACCGAAATTTTTTTCTTACCGGAGATGAATCTTGAACACTGCCGGCAATGTGAGAGTGACGGCTGGGGAGTCTGTCGCCGGGAGGGATACTGCATTATTGAGGACGATTTTTCGATGCTGGTCGACAAAATAAAAGGCTCCGGAGTAGTTGTCTTCGCCACGCCTGTATATTTCAGAGACTTAAGTGAAAGTATGAGAGGGTTTCTGGATAGATTACGCAGGATTTCTGCTTTCAGGTCTGATCCTCCCACAAAGGGTATCTCGGCAGTCGGGCTTAGTATGGCGGGTGGTGGCGGAGGCGGCGCAGTATCGGCATGCCTGAATATGGAAGCGATTTTACAAACGTGCCAGCTCGATGTCGTCGATATGATACCGATACGTCGTCAAAACTTTGAGGTTAAGCTGCCAATGCTCGAGCTTACCGGCGAATGGCTGGCAACAAAGCCGGTATCGGGTGAAAGACCGTTTATCAGGTAATAGATTTCTGCCTCCGGAGCTGGTTTATCCATCCTGTTCCGGACTTACCTGGACAGGGCTTTCTTTCCGGTAACCTCTTGCTTTGTATGCCAGCTCTGCACGATATTAACCACCTCATCAGGAGAATCACAGACTCGCAACAGGTTAAGGTCTTCCGTTGAAATGAACCCTCTAGCCAGGACAGTATTTCGCAGCCAGTCCAGCAAGCCTTTCCAGAATTCACTGTCGACCAGTACCATAGGAAATGGTCTTATCTTGAGAGTCTGAATCAGGTTTAATATTTCGGTCAATTCGTCGAGTGTTCCCAATCCGCCCGGCATGCAGACAAATGCAGTGGCATATTTCACCAGCATTACTTTTCGGACAAAAAAGTGATGAAAGGTAATATTTTTTTTGGCGTAAACATTGCACGCTTGTTCTTCAGGCAATTCGATATTCAGTCCGACTGAGGTGACACCAGCTTTAAGAGCACCCTTATTCGCTGCCTCCATCACACCAGGACCTCCACCGGTAACGATAGAGAAGCCTTTCAACCCGAGGCGATAAGCGATTTCTTCTGTCTCAGCATATAATTTATCATCCGGGGTTAATCTAGCGGAGCCATAAATGGTTACCGCTGGACCGATACCGGTCAACGTATCAAAACCTTCAACCAGTTCGCCTATTATGCGGAACATCCGCCATGATTCTTCCTTGGCAAGGTCGTTTATTTCGTAATTCGGCATTTTTACCTCCTTGTCGGTCGATTTAGATATAAGTCTAATATTATTTTATTAGTCCCGTTATTATATAATCTCAAATATAATCTACACTCTATTAGTCCAGAATCGCCGACTCGCCATATAAAGGTACAGTCACTTTCCAGCCAGTTTGTTCCTTCAGGAATCGACTGAATTGTCTGGCTGACTCCGGTTCACCGTGGACGACAAAGACACGCCTGGGTGTAATACCGGAAATCCACCTAAATAACTCGTCTCTATCGGCATGGGATGAGAAACCGTTTATCTGGGCTATTCTTGCCCGTACCGGATAGTACGGCCCCAGTATCCTCACTCTGTCAGCACCATCAACAATACGCCGGCCGAGTGTACCTGTTGCCTGATAACTGACAAAAAGTATAGTGCTTTCCGGTCGGGTAATATTGGTTACCAGATGGTGTTTTATTCTGCCTCCGGTGCACATACCAGAGCCAGCTATTATCATGACTGTCCCTGAAATATGATTGAGTGCCTTTGATTCGTCCGTTGTCTGTACCATTTTCAGACCGGGAAAATTAAATGGCGATTTTTTCTTTTGTATCAGGTGAGACATCTCCCTATCAAATAAATCACTATGCCGTTTGAATACCTCGGTGATGTCTATTGCCATAGGACTGTCAAGGAAGACTATAATATGCGGAATACGGTTATCTCTTAATAGCTCATTCATATAGTACAGGATTTCCTGAGCCCGTTGCAGAGCAAAGCTAGGTATGATGATATTTCCCTTAGCTCTCCAAGTGGAGTTTACGATTTCAGCCAGCTTGTCACTAACATCCGGCGACTCTTCGTGGACTCTATCTCCATACGTGGACTCAATAATAACGTAGTCTATTCCTGTAATCACACTCGGGTCCTGTAGTATCGGTCTGCCCCGTCTGCCCACATCGCCTGAAAAGAGTATATTCCTGGTCTCCCCCTGCTGACTCACGGTAACCTTTATCATTGATGAGCCAAGAACATGACCGGCATCGTGGAAAGTAGCTTTGATCCCTTCGCCAAGCGGAATATCATCTTCGTAATTTACCGAGGTAAAGAAAGGAAAAGAGGCTCTAGCATCTTCGGTAGTATAGAGTGGAATCTCAGGGAAAAGGCTTTTTCTATTCTCCCGTTCATGCCGTCGTTTCTTAAAATCGGCATCTTCTTCCTGAAGATGTGCCGCATCCAGCAGTATTATCCGGGTGATCTCAGAGGTAGCAGCCGTACAATAAATTCTACCCCGGAAACCGTCACGGACCAATTTTGGAATCAGTCCACAGTGGTCAATATGAGCATGGGTTAAAAGAACAGCATCTACAGAATTGGGATGAAAAGGAAAAGGTGCCCAGTTCCTCTCCTGGAATTCTCTTTCCTGATAAATACCGCAGTCCACTAAAAGTCTGATATTGTTGGTCTCCAGAAGGAATAAAGAACCGGTAACATTCTGAGTTCCGCCCAAAAAACTTAACTTAATCTGCAACCTAATGCCTCCGGGCCAATTATTGCTTTTTTATATTACCATCTATTAGTCCGGACTGTCAGCTTAGCTCATATAAAATTTTAACGATGTCATTTCATCATTACAATGCTCGGATTTTTTATCGTTTCCATGTTCTAGTTAACACATACACTCTATATTTATATCTATATTCTCGCCTGACATACTGCCTCCTGACCGACTAGTAGTGGAATAAGCAGATCTATTTAATAATACTGGTCATTAAAATATCACTTTTGTCCTTCAGTACTGAGTAGTTGACAATACAATATCTTAATTACTAAAATGCTGCATAAGGGAAATTTAAATATTATTAAATATAAAAAGTTGGTTGAGACATTCCCTCTCATAATTATCAGGGCGGGTGTAACTCAGCGGAAGAGTGCTTGCTTCCCAAGCAAGACGTCGTGGGTTCGAATCCCATCACCCGCTCCATAAAGCTGGGCGACGACTTGCTTAGGTCTGAGAGACAAAGCTGGGACACATTTAGAAGCGACGACTTGCTTAGTATAAAAAATAATATTGTGGGCCGACCGCAATAAAAGTTGAAAAAACAGAACACTATCGGTATCCGTGACCTCGTTGAGGGTTTCTTATTTTCCCTTCGCGCTGAAGGTAAAGCAGACGGCACTATCGACTACTATAGCTATCTCTTAACCCCTTTACTCTTATATGTTCGCGATAAAGGCTGGTCAGAGAACGTATTGTCACTTGATCCCTCCAGACTGAGAGAGGTTCTTAACTGGACTGGAACCAGAACCCAAGAGCTGCAGGTAGCTGATAAAAAAGGTAAAGTAGTAAAGAAAGCCAAACATTCTACCGCCTGGCCTTACTACCGAGCCATGAGAAGGCTATTCAACTGGGCAGTTGATGAAGGTTACCTGCAAATAAGCCCTCTAGCCAATATTCACTTCAAGCAGCCACCTGAGCCATTAGTAGAGGGCTATACTAAGGATGAGCTTATTAGGTTACTGGCAGTCTGTGACTTGGACATCAAAACGGGCGCCCGTTTTACCGGAGTCAGGAACAGAGCCATGCTTCTACTCTTCATAGACTCTGGTTTACGCCGTGCAGAGATGGCTAACCTAAGGTTCAGTGATCTTAATCTTGAGAGCAGACGGGTTCGCGTTATTGGTAAGGGTAATAAAGAAGGTGTTGCCCCGTTCTCATCAAAGACAGCAAAGAGTCTGTGGGCGTGGCTCTTGGAAAGGAAAACGAGGGCTAAAACAGACCGTCTTTGGACTACCGAGGAGGGACAGGCCTTTACTATTGCAGGATTGGTTAGCTGGTTCACAAGGCTCAAGAGGAGAGCAGGCATCAATAGCCCTGGGGGAATACACCGCCTTCGCCATACCGCTGCTCTCCAGTATCTCAGGGGTGCCAAGGATTCGTTCCTGCTGCAGTTATTTCTGAGACATGAGTCTTTAGAGATGAGCCGCCGATATACGAAAGGGCTGAAAGCTGAAGAAGCAATCGAAGCTCACCGGAATGGGGGAAGCCCGGTGGAAGGGTTGGGACTAGGCTAGTGCAAGGTAGAAAAAGTATCTTAAGCTGAAGTAGCTGTTAAGCCTTTATCGCTGATGTCTGAGCCGGTGTCAGCTTGTCTGTCATTTGCACCAGGTTCTTGGGCCACTTACTTCAGGAGCCATGGTAGCCACAATACCTTAGTAAATGATTCGCTATGATAGACCGATAAGCTATAAACTTAAGGGGTGAATGACTTGCAAGCCTAGGGACAGCTAGAACATCTCCCCTCCCGGAAGGTTTTTCGTTTCGATACCAAGATCAGACTTTCCTTCAGTGGAACAATAACTTTGTCGGCAGAGTCATATAGGTCAGGAATCTTCTTGAATTCAGCCCACCCTTTCACTTCCTCAATAAGGTTTTTATGTATTTTTTGGACGCTCGGCAGAATGTTGTCCTGACCTGCTTTAACGTTAGCTAGACCTCGACTCGCAAACCAAAGAGCCAAGCCTCGCCGTTCTTACCAACGTCTTACTTAAAGACGGTAAGGTAACGGGCACAGACCTGGAAACGATGGTCAAATTTGACCTGAAAGAAGCAGACGGGGAATGCCTTCTACCTCACAAGAACGCACTGGAGCTCCTTAACTACGTGCCGGGCAACCTATGGGTAACCATCGAGCAAGAAGGCAAAACGGTAAAGCTCAACTGGGGAGAGGGCAACGCCGAATTCCAAGTCGATTATCCAAAGGAATACCCTGATGTCCGCGATATCGATGTGGAGTCGTCCGGCACAATTGCCGACGGTGACACCATGGTAAAAACACTCCGGGAAATGCTCACCTATCGCACTACCGATGAATCCCGCCAAATTCTTACCGGAGTAACTGTATCCTTCGGAGAGACAATGGAGATCGCCGCCGGCGATGGCTACAGGATAGCCTACCAGACATTACCGCTTGCATACCCAGCAGAAAGCAGGGTCACAATCCCAGCGGGTTCAATAAGCCTGCTATGTTCTTTATGGGACAAAGTACCACCCCCAGTGGTACCTTCTGAATCCCTTGTAAAGACAATAGTCTCCAAGAGACAACTCGATATCAGCCTCAGCAAAGAAAGGCTTATCGCCCACTTCGGCAAAGTAACTGTGCTGAGTAATCTTATCGAGGGAACGGCGCCCAACTTTGCCCAGGTCATACCCAAGGGCCCGCCGCTAAAGGTAACTTTACTGGCTCCTGAGCTTGAGCGGTGTGTAAATAGGGTCAAGGGAATCGCACAAAGCGGCAGCGGTGCTATCCGTCTCTCGTGGAATGAGAACAAAATGACCGTTTC
>CAYOHA010000148.1:0-6620 GCA_964403625.1 uncultured Dehalococcoidales bacterium
GCTGGATATACTGGAAGACAAAGATAAAGACCACAAGGCATTTAAAGCTAAACCCTGGCGTAAGTACTCCAATATCAATCTGTAAGGTAAATATTCTGCAGATATCAGCTTTAGAAGTAAAAAGGCTCCGGGCCAAACCTGGAGCCTTTTTAACTTGAATGATATCACTTAAAAGATAATCTTAGGTCGGAAAGAACCTTCATCAGTCCTTTCTTCAATATCATATCCCATTTTCGCAAAAAGGTTTAACATAGATTCATTTCCCTGAGGCACTTCAGCAACAAAACCGTGTAGACCATTGTTTTTGGCAATGTAGCTGAGGTGATACAGTAATTCTGTACCTATACCGCGGTTCTGGTATTTGTCGGTGACAACCAGCGCAACCTCGGCATCCCGTGTATTTTCACGGATAAAGTACTGACCGAGTCCGACCATAACCTCTTTACCACTATAACGTTTAATCACGGCCATAATAGACATCGTGTTGGTATAATCAACAATGACATATTGCATTAACCTGTCGTGGGGCATATCGGTCCTCGTTGAAGAAAAGCGCTGGTAGATGGTCTTATCAGATAGTGAGTGGAAGAAGTCTTTAAGCAAGTTTTCGTCAGATATTTTTATAGGTCTCATAAATATTTCAAGGCCCTTTTTTGTTGTCCGGTATTGTTCCAAATGCTCTGGATATTTTCCACCTTCTCCGGTGATTATAGTCTGGTCTTTATATATCAGACCGTACTTCTTTGCTTTTTCGATAAGTAAAGGGCGAAAATTGGGATGAGCGATTGAGATAAGTTCCATTGCCCGCTCCCTTACGTTCTTCCCGTGAAGATAGGCAATCCCATACTCGGTAACAACATAGCGTATGTCGCCACGGTTAAGCGTTACACCCGCTCCTTCCTTGATAAAAGGGACAATGCGAGAGGCTTTCCCGTTAGAAGTAGTGGATTCTATCACGATAATACTTTTACCTCTTGGAGACAAAGCTGCACCTCTAACGAAACTAGCTATACCTCCAATACCGGCATAGAATTTTTTACCGATTGATTCAGAGGTAGCTTGCCCGGTCAAATCAATCTCCAGAACACTATCTATAACTGTCATATTATTATTCTGGGCAATAATCAAAGGACTATTGGTATAGTCAACAGTTTTAAACTCGATTGCCGGGTTATCATGAATGTATTCATAGGTACTCCTGCTACCCATACAGACCGTGGCTATCGTTTTACCGGCATTTATTGTCTTGAGACTATTGTTTACTGCTCCTTTTTGCATCAGGTAGACCAGCCCATCTGATAATAGCTCAGTATGTATCCCCAGGTCTTTTTTGTCTTCTAGGCAAGGTATAATTTCATTTAACAACTGGCTGTAACCAACCTGGATTGTGTCACCGTTCTGGACAAGACTTGTAATGTAACGGCTGATTCGCTGGATTACACTCCTATCGGTTGTTAATTTCTCACTATACTCTAATACTGGTTCCTCATAGGGCACGAAAAAATTGACGTCTCTTAGATTGACGAAGCCGTCACCATGTACTCGGGGCATATTTGGGTTAATCTGGGCAATAACGCTTCGGGCGTTATCTACCACCACCTTCGTAATATCACAGCTTACTCCAAGACTTACAAAGCCGTGTCTATCGGGCAATGATGTCTGGATAAAAGCGACATCTATCGGGATAGCTTTACGTTTGAATAACTCTACGACTCCCGGGAAAAATATCGGGACATAATCAGACAAGCCTCGGTTTACTGCATCCCGACTGCCGTGGCCGATGAAGAATGTTGTTTGACGGAAGTTGGCTTGTAGCTGCTCGTCGATATATGGCGTTTCCTTAAAAATCCTGCCCATTGTCCAGATGTGGAAAAGCTCAACGTCAAAAAAAGCTTTAGGCCTTGTCTTAACATATTCGACAAGCTTTCTGAGTAAGAACTGTGGCTCACCACAAGCCGAACTGAAATAAATACGGTCTCCCCGATGGACATATTTAAATAAATTCTCGACTTCATCAGCTGGAACGAATTTATCCGGATAAGCCCGCTTTAAATCGTCGATATAGGAGTATTTAATTTGCCTATTCATATCAACCATACTATTACTCTCCAAGACAGGGGCAAGAAAATGCTCTCATCAAGTGCAACAATATTATCCAAGTTTTATCAAGGTGTCAACATTTCAGACAACCTTATTTTATGCTAGTATATATACAACCTGGGGTTATGACTGAATAACCCTGTTTTGAGGGTATCAAAATGACAATAGTTAAACTATCTAAAACTAAAAAAGTTACAGCACTACGTTCGGCTTTTGAAGTATGCCGTCAAGCAGCAGATAAGTACCTGAACTCTGGAAAACCTCTTTATATCACTGCCAAAGACTTATGCATCAGCATCGCTGAAACATCTTCCCGAGCTAAACGGGAATTAGAGTATTACGACCCGCTTCGCCGTACTGAAGGACCGATCATAGTTGACCTGCGCAGTCCCGATTCAGAAATGCACGAACTGTATTACTGCGGTCATATTCCCGGCGCAATTCATATTCCGTGGCGCCAAATTACACAGCTGAAAAATCTTAGTTCTCTACCCAAAGACAGACGGATAGTTGTTTACAGTAATTCCGGGCAAACCGGTGGCCAAATTGCTGCTATTCTCAGCCTTCTGGGTTACGATGCCGTCAATCTTAAATGGGGTATGACTTCATGGACAAAAGATACAAGCTCTGCTCCAGAACGTTACCATAGAGAAAAAGATATAATCTGGCAAAACGAAACGTACCGTAATACTACCAGAATCAATCTGGAACGAGAAATGTTATTTCCTTTACCGAACCTGCCAACCAACGGACAAAGCCCGTATGCAATCATCTGGTCCGCTGCTGATACCTATCTACGTGACTTTAAACCGGCAAATATATCAACGAATGCACTATATGATCCTTATTTTTCGTTGACAAACCCCCTCTCTGTATCAGCCTATGAAGAAGGTGATAAAGAGCCGCTCGTCTTGCCATTTGGAGCACCACCAGGCAAGTATGATGAGCCTTTCGTCTGGCCATTCGTCATCGATATACGAGATACTAAGCATTATAATACCGGGCATATACCCGGGAGTTTACACATTGATACGAAAGATGTATTTAAGTTTGAGAACCTAAAGAAGCTGCCTCCCGACCGTCAGATAGTAGTCTGCAGTGAGACAGGTCATACGAGTGCTCATATTGTAGCCTTGCTGAACATCCTTGGCTATGATGCTATTAACCTCAAGTGGGGAATGAATGGCTGGTCATTATCTCCAGCTAGTGATAGTATCAAACCAGGCTGGTATACGGTTGAAAAAGACTGTATGGACTACCCGGTAGTGAAGGGGTGGAACCCGGGTCAGGCTACAGAATGTCGGGCCTGATAATATAATGGGCAGACGTGTTCTGCCTGGATAGAAACGAAGAGGACTGGATGCTTGTGCTCCAGTCCTCCTTTTTTATTTAAAATACCTCAATATTTACCGCCAGGCGTCTATTCCGTAGACAGAACCCATGCCAAACCCGCGACCGCCAATCCACTGGCCATACTCTTCACCCCCGCCGGTCACAATGATACAGTTCTGATAAGGATCATTCACCATCGGGACCATATAATCATCAGGGAGTTCCTTCCAGGGTTTGCCTGAACCGGGCTCTATCCCCGTCCAGGAGGCGGTATTGACATCGACCCAGGAGTGAGTCCGGTATTCCTTTAAAGTCACATAGCTTTTCTTCTGGATCCACTCGTAAACGTCATCCTTCGTCTTAAAACCACAATCATAAAGGTGCCGTGCCATCTGGGGAAGCAGTAGCAGGGTGACGCCACCTTCTCTGCCTGCCCAGAATTCGGGAAGTATGTACTCCAGCCAGTTCTTCGGACCGGGCACACCTTTTACATTTAAACGACGGGCAACGCCACCATGGCCGCTCTTCTGAAAAGCCCGGTAACCACCCGGAGAAAACGTGGTGCGGTGGACATCGACATTACCGCCTGTACCCAGTTGAAAGACGGCGACCACGCTCTCATCTTTTTTGAAATCAAACTCTTCGTTGAGTCCTTTCCATCCCGGCGGTAGTGCATCTGAGTTCTCGGGAATGATGCTGAAAAGGGGCGACCCCATGACGCCGCAGTTGGTTACCTTCGGAATATTACCCCCCATATTACGCCACATCAGTTCAGCAGAACGGGCGATGCTCCGGTTCGCAGGATTGCCGGGACCGAATATACCGACGTCATAGTTCATCTTTATTTCCTTGTAAATAGGGCCGCTAACGCAATATAAAACACTGCCACGCCCGTCATAATCGCCGGCGCCTCCCGCTTCAGCGATAGCCAGCACTACCGGGAAATACTCCGGCTTGCAGCCGGCCATAACAGCATTGACCGCTATCTGTTCCACGGTCGCCTTTCGCTTTACCGGCTTGAATGTTACCGGCATACCTTTCTCTTCTGTAGGCGCTCCTCCGACATTCTGGAACAGGAATGTTTTATAGCTTTTCTGATGGACTATCAGTTCATCAGGTTTGTGGCTGGTGCCTTTCAACATCTTCTCCACACGTTCTTCGGTAGGAATGACTACCGGCAGACCGTCGGTAAATTTGGCAATTGGAGTATTACCGAGGATAGGAATATCCTCTGTCTGGTTATAAAACTCCTCGGCTTCTTCAAGATTACCTTCAAAAAGTATTCGGTTGCTGTCCAGCGTCAATATTCCGCCGGCCTTTTCTTCTTTCGTGAGAGGGCGAGTCAGGGCATCGAACACCTGAGGGAGAAACCGGTCAACATCTTCAGGTCCGAGCATAGTGCGGGAAACGTGTACCCTGCGTAAACAGGGCGAACCACTCAACGTGCCTGCCTGCCTGAAGCATTCATCCTGGTCTCCGTAAATAAGAGAGCAAGTCGGAATGCCCGATTGCTCGATATCTGCTACCTGGAACAACTGTTCCCAAATAGCGCCATGTCACCAGATTACGCCACCAATCAGGGCATCGGCCTCTTTCCTTTCTTCGGGAGTCAACTGAGCATTGAAACCGAACTGCCGCTTGATTTTCCAGTTCACATTGGGATATTCCGCCGGCAACTTTTTCAACAGGGGAATCGTGATATCCTGGTCACCTCCGGCATTGATACATACATAAATCGTCTTTCCATCGATGGTATCGAGCCTTGGTGCCAGTGGTTTCAGCTCCACCGGGTCCTGTATTCCGACAGGATTAAGACACTTATATTTTGTTTTTGCCATTTCTCCTCCTTTACTAAAGACTAATTGCGTAACAATTATATGCCAAAAATTAAGGATAGAACAATTCCGATTCGTTTTCGTTTTGGTGGATAAAAAATTATAAACAATTTGAATCCAAACAAGGAAAAACAAAGCTTTTTCAGATACGATTCGTTTTATTGAATTATGCCGGATTTTCGTGTTATTGAGTCTAATCGTTTTATTATCAGTGAAGAAAATTGGTATAGCGTTAGGGCTGCAGAGGTGACCGGTATAAAAGCTCATTTTTCGCCCGAATGACATGATAGTTATTATAGCACAATTGTTCTATTCCGTCCACGCGAAATGTCGCAAAAGGATGGATTGATGGGATGGTGATATTTTAGTGGGGGAGGTTATTAATTATGCCTTATATAAAACCGTGAAAATTTACTTAAAAGGCCATTTGGGAATCATAGCATCTATTTCAGACATAGGCCGGATTGTTTCTTTGAGGGCAAAGACGATTTTCTGGTAGCTGGTAAGATCATAATATGTGAGACCATCCCGACATAGTAGGGAGGCGAAGCAATCCGTGTGGAGGGGAAACAATACCCCACACCGCCCGGATTGCCACGTCGCCCTTCACTTTGTGAAAGACTGGTCGCAATGACAAAACGGCTTTTATTACCAACTATAATTTAGGCGATGTTCCCCTTGATGAACGTATTATAATAGGAGTAAAATAAGATGAAAATTTTTAACGTGGTTTTCTCATGATGTGGAAGGGAGTAATATGAAAGAAGTTAATTTATCTTCTTTGTATCTTCTTGGCTCACAGATGCGTAACTTAATTGAATGTGACGTTAAAAATAGATTTGACATTCTTAGATCTTGTCTATACCTGCAAGACAGTATTGGAGATTTACTTGCACAGTATCCAGCCTTAACAGTATGTCGAAGCCGTGGTCTAAATCTGCTCTCTGCAATCGAAAGTCTTTTTGATTGGTATGACGGACTTGATCAAAATAATCCAAGTGCGTTAACTGACTCTAATGCCGATTTTAGATTTAACGGAGTAATTCAAAAAGCAAAGGATTTTGAAAGTGTTGTCCTAGCCGACCTAGAAAAGTTGAACACATACCATCCGTTACAAAAAAGGGCATATGATACTCGTACTATGATTGCAGGAGCTGAAATCGCCTTCGGACAGACCAAGAGAGCAAAACTAAGCATTGAAACAAAACGAGAAATCAACGAATCAGGTAAATGTCTACTGTTTGACAACTATACTGCATCTGGGTTCCATATTCTACGAGCTTTGGAAGTTGTGTTGCATTTGTACTATGTAAATATGTGTAAGCCAATTAATCCTGATGAAAAATTAGTTTG
>CAYOHA010000149.1:0-6435 GCA_964403625.1 uncultured Dehalococcoidales bacterium
GAGTGACCCGCTTGGCGGCATCACCATCACCGCGCCGTCTGATTATATCAAGATTAACGACAGGCTCTACATATACTCCCGTGTGGAGCAGGAATATTCCGGTACTTTTACGCTGGAAGTAATCGACCTGTTTACGGTCAGGCATATCGGTATGCGGCTTGGTTTTGATAAGGACGACGCGCTGGACTATATCATGTATGCCGGGAAAGGCGAGGTTACCGGACAATCAACTAACCTGGAGCCGCTGAACGATTACGGCACGGAAATTCCTTATAGTGAAGCGCATCTCAAGAGGATCAATCCCGAAAACAAGGGCTCGCGGCCCGCTTACCGCCCGAGGTTCATGCACAAAGACTACACCAAAGCCGAGGTAGACCAAGTCATCAAGACGAACAGCAAGATCTTTCAAGGGCGGTCCATAATGTCGAGCATGAATACGATGGAAGTATCCGACTATATAGTGGGTAAAAAGTTCACACTCCGCTATGACGATGGCCCGGCCTGGGAGTACGATATCATCGACGCCAAGCATCTGAAGTGGCGCGAAGAGGGTAAAAGTGCCTGGCATGCCGAGCTCTACGAGGGCTATGAGCCGGCCAGGGATATTATCCTGTTCAGCCATATCTGTACCGGAAGCGACCCGTTGCGCTGCCTTACCCAGGCGGTCGATTTCTCCAACGCACTGGCAACCTGCGTGGATGCGCAGCTCGGCAACGGGCGCAAGCCCTGGGAAGTGGGACATAAGGCAATTTTCGGCGTCCTGGAGCTTAAAGGAGGACCGACGCCTCCGGCGGTTGAGCGGCATGGCTTTACCACGGAGTTGGTCGGCAAGGCGTTCTCCTGGACTTACGGAGAGTCTATGCAGTCGATACACGTCTACAGCTCACCGAACTCATATTCGTGGACGATTATGCTCCCGAAAAACGCCGGCGGATGGATGTGGAGTTCACCCTGTCTCTATGTAAAGTTACGTGACGACGCGTATCTGATGAGCTGGACAGAGGACGCCTGCAACGGAAATCAGGGTACGTTTATACTGAATCCATGGATTATGCACGACGGCGGTTTCTTCTTCGGTATCGGCGACAGCCCGGACGGGAGCAGCGATCTGCACCTGTCGCCGATGGGCGCCTTCGCCCGCCCGCTGCATGGGTTCGATATTATGAAATACTTTAACAGGAAATAAAAAAGTTAGCCCGTCAGAAAAACAAGGGGGAGCATTGCTGCTCCCCCTTAATAATTAGACTAAACTCTTAAATCACCATTGCACGAACATCGGGATATCAGCTTGTTTGGACTAAATCCTATCCTACCACAGAAAGCCTGGGAATAAAATTCCTAGTTTAGAATATCCTGCTGCCGGCATATTTTACTTCCTATCAGCTCGGGATGGTTCTTCTCCAGCCATGCAGTCACCATTTCTCGGAGCTCCTGCGCCAGGGCAACCATCTCGCTCACTTCCTGCTCCGAGACCATACCGATCATCTCATAGTCACTGATATTGCGTTTCTGGCGGAACTTATTGAGTTTCCTAATCGCCTTATCATCGAGCTTGAGAGTAAAAGCCAGGGACTGGATAGTCCAGTAGTGTCCGCCTTCGCCGGATGTCCGGTAGCCGCCGGCGGCTAAAGCAGCCCTGGCCGCCATGAGTGCGGCGTTGTAGGCGGTGGCAAATCTCCGGTCGGCACTCAGACCGACTGCCCGGGCATCCGCCATATCACGCTCGAATACAGCGAAAAGCTGCTCAATCTCTTTCCGGCTGGTCTTATGAGCCTTCAACCGGCCCTCATTCAGCCAGTCTTGCAAGCTCACCGTCATCACCTATCAGAAATATCTTTTCGCCTTCGAGCACGTTCTTGACGAAGTGATGGTCTTCCTTTACTTTCTTCTTGAACTCGGCAACCGGGTAGACAACCGGATTTATCTCCCGGTCCAGCTTCTCTTCCGCCTCGTGCAAGAGCGATGATACCTCGCCAAAGGATATTTCCCCGATAACCATCAAATCAATGTCGCTTCTGCTGTCATCTGCACTCCAAGCCACGGAGCCGAAGATGAAAACGGCCCGGATTTTCCCCGACACGCTGGCTAGGGACTGCCGGATAATATCGGCGATACCGAAGGTCTTTCTCACGATGCCTTGAAGCTCTTTGAAGATAGGGCATTTAGCATTGGCCTGGTAGTAGACTTGCCTGCCCTGCGTCTGGCGGGTGATGATGCCGGCATCGGTCAGACTTTGCAGCTCGCGCTGCACCGTGCCCCGCCCGGTTTTCACGGCATCCAGTATCTGTTTGGTATAGAAAGAGCTATCCGCCCGCCCGTAGAGAAGCGCCAGCACCGCCTGCCGGGTCTTGCCGAAAAGCCCTTTGCATAATAAGTTTTCATCCATAGCTTTTACCCATTTTGGGTATTATATTACCCTTTCTGGGTAACATAGTCAATCCCTGAACACCTCTCGCCTTCATCAACCGCGCTTCCTCAGATTGATTGATGCCTCGAATACAGTATGATGATATCTGTGTTTACATCGTAACATCTGCCTTGCCTAGGCTAAGCATATATAACGAATCTTATAGCAATATTTCAACATAGGAGGGTAAGAAGCGGTATATTTCCCGGTAAATTTCAATATATTCCCTTGGAATCGTAAAATCGACCGGTTGCCATCCAGCACGACAAGGCATTGCTGAATCTAGCAAATGTCTTTCCTTGCGTGTGAATACAGGCACCTTGATCTCATAAGGTTCATCATTCTCCTTGGTTCGCAAATATATTGCACCGTCCAAATTCATTGAATTTATAGTTCTCTTATCAACTCTTGATCCGATTACTCCACCAATTGTCATCATTTTATGACCATCTGCATATAGAAAATAAAACAGAGGATAATAATCTATCGCCTTTCTACCAGCCATACCCTCTCGTAATGCATTCATAATAGCTCTCTTGCTTATCTTATATAGATTTCCTTTGGCGAAGTCACTTATATCGACTAAGCCAAGGTAATTCCCAACTTCACTTTTGAAATAATCCATGCAAGCATGCGGGAGATCCAAATCTTTCGGAAGGTCTGACTCTCTCACTGGAGGTTCAACATCAACAGTGATAATCAAAATGGATCCGCTAGAAAGTTGACTGCCCGCTAAGTACACATCTTTCATTATTGTGCTCGTTACGGGTTCATCATAATCTAGCCACAATATATGTTGTTCATCTCCGGATAGCGTAGGAATCACATCTGTTACTTCACCCATCACTATGTCGACGGAACTAAAAGGGCAATTGAATTTTACTCTCTTTTCTAGGGCAGGATCATGTTCTACTGATGTCAAATGGTCTATCCCCAACAACTTATGGAAAATAACAAAATCAACAAAATACAGGGAACCAAAACCAGTATATCTATAATCTCGAATTTGAAACCCTGCTTGTGCTAATCGCTGAAAGGCATCTAATAGCATTCTTCGTTCGACCTGCTTTGCTGGTCTTAGATCAAATTGTACTTCAAGTGCACTTTTACTTATTGTACTCATTCTGGACACTCCGTCTTAAGGTAGTGATCGAACGTGTACCTTCCTATTCTGGTCGCAGGCCAGCTTCTCTTTCCTAAGGCCTTCCTTATACGATCTAACTCAATTCCTTTAGCATAATATTGCACGCTAAATAAGTGCTCTCCAGACGGCTGCACTTTAACCTCAAACTTAGCCTCCGAGCTTGTTGTTAGGTTTCTAATGTCTTGAGGTTTCATACCGGCAGCCACTTGCCGTTGAGGTTCTCGCTCTTTCTCTTCAGAGGGATACATATCATCTAAGAATCTCAGCACGGGACGTGCAATAGCAGCCATTCTAGTACGTGCCCTTTGAAATACCAAGGATTCCTGATTAAGACCTCGTTTAGTTGTCGTCCACGGTAGAGACAATGGATTCGGTGAATAGAATAAAACAAGCCCGATGAACCCTCTATATTTTGGTACAAAAATACCCTTCCCCACTCCCCATCCCGTCAATTCAGTCTTATCTGCTGAAACTACGAGTCGCCCATTACATGCGACATACCACCCTGCATCGGCAGCTCGCCATTGTCCATCGGTATCTCGTGCAGCAAGCCCAGCGTAAATGGTTGCGGTAACACCATCATCGCTAAAAACTTCCTTTGCTACTGTTACCTCCTCTGAAAAACCTAGTGGTATGTAATCAGGATCGATTTTGTGTCCATTGAGAGTAACAATGACATACCTGTCGAGAAAGAAGCAGTATGTCCTCGCTATCATTTCCTTTAAATGTCCTTCCAATGATCCTGACTTGAGCCTCTCAGCCACTTCTGCACTGAAAGACTTGATAGTTATTGTTGTTCCAGCAACCGCCGGGTCTCCCGTTCCGTCTATTGTTTCCATGGGTAGTGTCCAATCTGGATCATCAGACCATTCAGGAACGGGAATAATCATCCTGAATCCTTCTTTCGCAGTTTTCGATATAATCGTTATATGGTTCCCAATCTTAAATATTGCTCGTTTCAATCCGATGCCATACACACCCAATTGGCCTACTTTTGCTCCCTTCGAATGACCGAATCTAAATACCTCTTCTTTGGCATCTTTGACTGTTATGCCACCACAATTGTCTTCTATATGGAAGTATTTATCATTGAAAGTTATGTTGATAGAAGAAGTCTCCATTTTGGTTATTGAACTATCTGCATTGCTTTTACTCTCTAAAGGCACCAGAGCTTCCGACACATTGATATTTAGCTTTCTTATAAGAGAATCAATCGAATTGTCTATAAGGTCACATATTGAATCTTCCAAAGTCAGATCTCTAATAAACATCTCCAAAAAAAGATGTTTTGCCGGACTGGCATTCGCCTGGATAGTCGTCATAGCTCAGCCTCTCTTTCATCTATCGTGAGAATTCGGCTTTTACTGGAATACTCTTTAGATGAATTATTGATATTTTTTAGCGGCTCAATTTTCTTTATTTTGCTAATCCGGTCTTCTCTGACGTAAGTTTCGAGTTCCGACCTAGCAAACTCAGGCTTAAAACATTTATAAAAAGCATTATCAATTGACTCACGTGGATTCAGACGAAATACTGTGTGCAAACGCTGAAGAATTGGGGTAACGTCTCCAATATCACAACCTATCCATCGTCTCTGATGCATCTGAGCAGCATGATATGTGCTACCACCTCCTCCGAATACATCTAGAACGATATCCTCAGGCTTGGTTGCCAATAAAATAATCCGCTCCGGAATAAGTAAAGGTAATTCCACTATCTGTATTTGCCTTGATTTATCCTGTCGGGCCGGACGTGTGTCCTCCCAAAAGTCAGAGATTTGAATCCAGGGAATTCCTTCTTCATCTTCATACTTCTTAAATTTATCTCTATACCCTCCATAATCTCGGATCTCGTTTCCGCAGTGTCTACAGACAGGTGTCCGGCTTCTCACCACGTTGAAAGTATGTTTTTCTTCCCTCTTATTCTTATCTCCCCGCTTGGTATAGTAGAGTATTCCATAATGAGCTGGATGTAATCTGTTCTTGATAGGGAAACCGCTTTTCATCGTCAAGGCAATCCAGCTTCGATACTCCAACATGGGTAGATTATTAAGCCAGTGTCCCAGTTCAATAAGCCATTTAGGCCAATGGTATAAGAAGAGAGAACCTCCAGGACGTAATGTGCGAACCATTTCTGAAAGCCATGTTTGACACCAACTCCTGTATTTCTCAGTTTCTAATGTATCGGTAAATGCCTCGCTATCATACCTTTTACCGAGGTTAAATGGTGGATCTGCAAATACCATGTCCACCGAGTTTGGTAACATTTGACTCAGAAGTGCGAGGCAATTGCCTTGAAATAAAATTCCCTCCTCACCCGTATAAATCAGCCGAGGTGGGTAGTGGCCATTAGTATTACCATTAGAGTTACTCATACTCACGTGTTCCAATGAATTCTAGCATAATTTTAGGTCATAACTAACCTAGCGTATATTCTTTCCAGCGAAGCACTGGCTCAGTATAGATTTAGCAATCTGCCTCTCTGACTCCGATGCTCCGTGAAAGTGAATTTCCATCTGATATTTTGGCCATTCTCCGGTTTTTTCCCTGATAAAGTAAACTAATTCCGCTTCTATCGCCTCTACGTGTTCTTCAGTGCTGCCAGGGAAGCTCCAGATTAATAGTTCCGCCACTTCCTGATTCTTCCACTTATATCCATGGTAACCATGCTCACCTTGAGCTGAGAATCCTTGCCTCAGGCGTTTTCTAATATCCTGGCGGGTAATGCCCACATAGTAAATATCCTTGCCGCGTTTTACGACGTATAATTTGGGCAAATTATCTGACACATCCGGGTTTGAGAACCCCTGTCCATTCTCCCCGTTTGCTTCAATACATCTGAATTTAGAGTCAGATATTTTGATTCTATATTTGTTGGAGTTATT
>CAYOHA010000150.1:0-6427 GCA_964403625.1 uncultured Dehalococcoidales bacterium
TGCTACCTAAGTTCACAATACTTCTTTTTAGAGGTTTCGATACGCACAAAAGTTTATAGCTCAGCTTTTTTCCGCCTCATAAGGTAGATGGTGGGATAATAACGGAACTCGAACAACCGCTGACGTAGCCACGAGCATCTATATCGACCACTCTCAGGTGGGAGGGGCTGAATCTCCTCAGATGGCTTGAGATTGACCAATAAACGAGATGAGACTACCGAAAAAGTCCCGTTTCTCTTTGAAAAAGGATAATTTAGGGGAATTTTTGATCTCAAATCCCTCTTAATCAACCTTTATGAAGGTGAAAATTTGGATAAAGAAGACACTTTTTCGGCACTCTCGAAATACTTGATTGTTACCGATAAGTAATAGCCTGCTCCCTTACAGGCCTTGGATATTACAGTAGAATTCACGGTTGAGCTTGTTTCTGTGTCAAATTACTACCGGATGCAAAGCTAAGAGAGCCACGACTAAATGGTTCGAGAAATCTTGACTGGGCAGACAAAAAGAATTATCTTTTGAGTAGCTAGATTTTTCCACTTTGCAGCCGCCCTTTCGCATAACATGATTTGGAGATTGCCAATTGGCTATTTATTGGTCTTTCTTGAAAAGAATCCACCTAGTTCTCCGAGGTGTGAGAACACACGAAGAGGTCTCTGATACGTTGAAGTGATGATACCGGATTATAAAAAGGAATGAAGCTTCGGGAGGATGCTTATGAAAGTGACCTTCATTTATCCCAATACATTACCAGGTATGCCCAAGGACCGCAGCGAACCACTGGTTTTTGCCATACTTTCAGCGCTTACTCCGCCAGATGTACAGCGGCTGCTTTATGACCAGCGTCTTGAGTCTATCCCGTATGATGAACCCACCGACCTTGTCGCTATGGGCGTCAACACCTTCGCTGCGAAGTCCGCCTATCAAATTGCAGATGAATATCGTCGTCGCGGCGTACCGGTAGTGATGGGAGGTCATCACCCGTCCCTGCTGCCAGAGGAAGCCCTACAACATGCCAGCTCTGTCGTCATCGGTGACGCCGAAGACGCTTTCCCCAAGCTTCCTGTCTCGTATAAAATCATTAATCCTGACGGCAATTTCAGGTGGTAGCGGTATCATGCGGTCCTTCTTTCCCTTGCCTGAGATCACAATAATAAAGTCCTTATGAACATCTTTTATCTTTAGCTCGGCAAGTTCGTTTCTCCTCATTCCAGTTTTCAAGTACAGTTCGATGATGAGTAGGTCCCGTTCGACGGTACGCTTGTGGCTTCTCTTCTCCCGGACGGCGACGAGCAGCTTTTGGAGATGGCTGTCCTCGACGTACTGGGGGAGATGTTTCGGAGCTTTGATCTTAAGATCGTCAATCGGCTCTCCGTAGTAGCGCATGAAGCCCTTAATTGTTGCCGCATATCTTGCCTGGGTGCTCAGCGAACGATTGGAGTACCGGGAAATAAATTCCTTGGCCAGCTGGGTTGATGGTTTCGATTCACCGAGGAACTCCCTGAATTTGTCCAGTAGTGCAATATCATTCTTCAGGTTAAACTGGTTGTGAATCTTCAGGTGTAATTCGGGTTGATACTTTGAAAAGAGTTCATCATTGGACATCTGCCTGACCATAAGCAGTCTCCTTAGCTGAGGTCCCAGGAGCAGGTCCAGTATTTCGAAGACCGATGGTTCTTTTTTAAGGAGAACCGGTGACATGGTGGGCGCTACTGTACAATACACAGAACCAAAACCTTCGAACTTAGCTTCAAACTAGCAAATGAAAAGGCAGTATGTCCATAATTGAGTCCATTAAATAAATCTTCGCCAATCGTGGTGAGCAAAATAAAAATTGCGATTTTTTAAGTGGTCAACCAATTATACCTTGGTTGACCACTTAATGCGTAAAAAAGTTATAACCCCCTCCGGTCGATATAGAATTTTGGAGTGCAGAACTTTTAACTTAAACTCGACCTCTTAAGCGAATAATAGTTTTATCCTTCGGTCATAATTTCACGGCAGTTTTCAGAATGATAATTTGCCCAGATAGCCTGCGCTCAGGAATTAAAGTATTTATAGTAACTAATTGATAAGTATAAAACTATTACATTAAGTGGTATAATCAATCTATATCGTAAATCGTATGCGTACGATTTCACTCGTCCTCGGTATTATCCTTATCGTTTTAGTCTTTAATTGACCTCTGATTTTTGACTTGGGAAAACATTTAGAATTCTCTTTTCGCAGGTATATCGTACATTTAGAGGAGGTAAAGTCTATGACAATGGAAGAGAATAAAGCATTACTCAGACAATTCATTGACCGTTCGAATGCCAGGGATGAAACTCGTTGGGAAGAACTCTGCGCCCCGGAGTTCGTAATGCATCTTAATGTGATGCCAGCGATGACCATGGAGCAGGCTAAACAGGCTGGAAAAGCCAACCGGGCGGCTTTCCCAGACCAAGTTTACAGGGTCGAAGAAATAATAGCTGAAGGTGACAGGGTTGCCGCGCGATACTCTTGGAAGGGGACTCATCAGGGCGTTTTTCAGGGTATCCCCCCGACCGGAAAGCAGGTTACTCTTTCTATCTTTGAAACAGATAGAATCTTCAATGGCAAATTCGTAGAAACCTGGCTGGGGGTCGATTTCGCTGGTTTGATAGCTCAGCTTGGAGTTGTCCCTGCTTCATCTAAACAATAAGAATTGATGTCCTTCTAAACATCTTTGTTGAAAAAGCGGAGGCCGAAATGTCTACTAAAGAGAATGAAGTTCTGATCAGGAGATTTTTCGAGTTTTGCAGCAATGCCCAGGGAGATATGGAGAAATTTAAAGCCGAGGATTGGAGCTCTATCTTCGCTCCGGATTACGTTATCCATTTTACATATCGGGATATGAGTCTGGAGCAACTAATTGAACTTAATGTCGGATTGCTTTCGGCCATTCCGGATTTACGTTTCACAGTTGATGATATATTTGCCGTAGATGATAAGGTAGTCGCACGCTATTCTATGCGGGGTACTTTTAGAAATACCTACCGAGGTATTGCCCCCACTGGGAAGCCGGTCCTAATGAAGGGTACTTCTATAGACAGGTTTGTTGACGGCAAAAGCGTAGAAACGTGGGATTTCCCTGATAATCTGAGCCTTATGGTCCAGTTTGGTATCTTACCTGATCTATCAAAGATGTAACGATATCGGCAATATACCTTATCAAGTTGCACTTAGTAAAAGAGGTGAATATCGATGAGGATTTAGCATCTTTTATCCCGTGCTAATTTTTGCTTTATTATTGCAAGGAATTGTTAAAGTTTTGCAAGTAGTGGTGGGCGGTACTGGACTTGAACCAGTGACCTCTTCCGTGTGAAGGAAGCGCTCTAACCACTGAGCCAACCGCCCAAAATTGTATCTATTTTACCCTTAAAAATCCCCTTTGTAAACATAAATCTAATCCCGCAGGTAAGTATAACCATTTTCACATAGCGTTTCATATTTTTCCACTTGTCAACTCGGCAATAAAAGGTTCATACGCCAGACGGACAGGGTCTTCTGCTGATAGTCCTTTTTCGATAACCTTACTGTAATAGTCCTGAGCTATCTGCCCCTGCTGCTCCCGGTTGTAGTCGTTAAAATGCCTACCATTACGTCTATCTTGCTCCAGCTGCTGCCACTCTCCATACGAATAACCAGATGTCCGCTGGGCTCGAATTGACTGCCAGATATATATACTACCTACAAGCTCAAACTGGTAGACATGGGTCAATTCATGAATGACGATATCAAGATGTGCCCGAGAATGTCTCCCAGAACCGGGAAGATTAATAGTATAGAATGTGGTAAATGCTCTCTTTTTATTAAGCCAGAAGATAAACCTTAGAAACCTACCTTCAGCAACTCGTACGACACTATATCGTATAGTACTTGCACCTAATACCATGGATGCAGCCTTGATTTCAGTTTCACTCAGAGCACTAACTCTGGTAATGATGTGCCAGACAAATTCAAACAATCTCGGACCATGGAGAAAATCAAAGACCCGAAAAATCCACGTCATAACTTGCTTTAACCACCTACCTGAAACAGTCTCAATAGTTGAAGGCATCCATCGTGATTTATTCTGCCCATAGCTATCCCTTTTAATAGGGTCTGTATTTGGTAGCAACCATAGCACTAGTTTAATACAGTATGATAAGTATAGCACTTCGGCACAACCGTCTATAAATCAACACAATCCGGGCTATTTGCTGGTGACCACATTTTATTAGAGAGACTTATATCGAGTTCTTATCAACTTTTTGAAAGCTATTATCTAATAAACTCATAAAATACAAAGTGGGCGGTAGAGGACTTGAACCTCTGACCCCCTGCGTGTAAAGCAGGTGCTCTGACCGGCTGAGCTAACCGCCCATATCTACCATTCAATTTGGCGCGCTTGGCGGGGCTCGAACCCACGGCCTGAGCCTCCGCAGGGCTCCGCTCTATCCAACTGAGCTACAAGCGCTCCTGTCCTGGTGCCGAAGGGGAGATTTGAACTCCCACATCCTTACGGACACTACGCCCTGAACGTAGCGCGTCTGCCATTCCGCCACTTCGGCACTTGAACATTTTAACTTTAACTTATCTGAAAATATTCGTCAACTGGCAGGTTATTAAGCCTACTGAGAAATGCGTAAATTATTTAGTTCTTGAATCTAATCCCACCCACCCTGAGATGCTCCCGCCTGCCATAGTCCCGGAGGGACGCCGGGCAGGTCGCTACGCTCCAGCATGACTGTTTCGCGATTGGCTTTTAATATTTTTGAATTTATTTGACCCGGACTACCAATACAATTTAAAATATTGAATTAACAATTGATTTAAGAGGCAGAATATTGCATCAGAAGACGGTTCTGGATAATGGACTGCGGATATTAACCACAACAATGCCTCATACCCGTTCAGTATCTATTTGCTTTTTTATCGGAGTCGGCTCCCGATATGAGAACGAGGTACAGGAAGGGATATCGCATTTTATTGAGCACCTACTCTTTAAGGGAACATCAAAGAGGGCTACAGCTAAAGAGATATCAGAGGTAATAGAAGGGGTCGGAGGAATGCTAAACGGGGGCACCGATAAGGAAACAACTCTTTATTGGTCCAGGGTAGCTCAACCTCATTTTTTACTGGCTTTGGATGTTCTTGCTGATATACTTCTTCACTCCAGGTTTGAGCCTCAGGAGATAGAGAGAGAAAGGCAGGTTATTGTCGAAGAGATTAATATGGTCAGGGATTCCCCGGCACAGCAGGTGCAGTTACTGATCGATGAATTAATTTGGCCGGGACATCCACTGGGACGTGATATCGCTGGAACCAGAGACACAGTATCTGCTATTACCAGAGATATGATGCTTAATTACCTTGAAAGTCAGTATCTGCCTGAAAACACTGTGGTTGCCATTACCGGTAACATTCAACACGAAGAAGCAGTCACCGCGGTGACTAAAGCGGTAAATGGCTGGAACTGGCAGAAACCTCGTCAGGGATACTTACCCTATGAGGAGCAGCCAAACCCGCGTATAAAAGTAGAGAGACGGGATACCGAACAAGCCCACCTGTGTCTGGCATTGCCCGGAATACCGCTTCTTGATCCAAGACGCTTCACCCTCGATCTCCTCAATATTGTTCTGGGAGAAGGAATGAGCAGCCGATTGTTTACCGAAATCCGGGATAAATTAGGGCTTGCTTATAGTGTTCATAGCTATGTTGATTATTACCTTGACTCAGGGGCTATGACAATCTCCGCTGGTGTAGAACCCAAAAACCTAGCGGTAGCTATCAAGGCTATCCTGAAAGAGCTTTCCCAGCTAAGGGAAATAATTCCTGAACCCGAACTTACCAAGGCAAAGGAACTAGCCAAGGGACGTTTGTTGTTGCGTATGGAGGATACCCGCAGTGTTGCCGGCTGGATGGGGGCGCAGGAAATCCTCACCGGGAAAGTCCTAACCGTTGACCAGGTAGTGTCTATTATTGATTCCATCACCGCTGCTCAACTGAGGGAGCTAGCCCAACAATTGATTGATGGTGCCCGCCTGCGTCTGGCAGTGGTTGGTCCTGTTGCGGAAGATGAAGCACTTGAGGAAATGCTGAAGCTATAGAACTTATCAACTTCACCCCCTGTTTCCCCCTCGCCTTCAAAGGAAAGGGGGAAGATTTTTAGAAAGAGAGGCTTCGCCTCTCTTTGACTCTCCTCAATAAATACATAATGAAGGACAAAATCTCTGTTATAAAGTAGCCGTCCTTCACAAGAAGGACGGCTATACGTTCTCTATTATATAAGAGTCGAACGCCCTTACATACCGTAATCCATACCACCACCAGCCGGCATGGCTGGTGTTTTCTCTTTTTCTGGGATATCAGTAACCAGAGATTCGGTAATTAATACCATAGCGGCAATACTGGCGGCATTTTG
>CAYOHA010000151.1:0-6342 GCA_964403625.1 uncultured Dehalococcoidales bacterium
GGTGGTGTTGTCGTCGTTGGTGGTGTTGTCGTCGTTGGTGGTGTTGTCGTCGTTGGTGGTGTTGTCGTCGTTGTGACTTCCCCTACAGTAAATGAACCGGAGGTGAAACCGTGTTCTTGAGTACTACTTATAATCTTAAATGAATAGATGCCAGCCACATCTTTTGATACGGTGAAGGTTAACTCCGTAGTCCCAAATCTAGCGAGGTCTACCGACTTTGTCTCTTCTAACACGCCATTTATTTCTAACATCACATCCGCAGCACCAGGGTCCTGAACATTGGTCACAGTTACGCTAATAGTTACAATTTGACCAATACCAACCTTATCAGGCGATACAGTCAGGTTGCTAAAAACGAATTCCGGCCCTGGCTCGCGTGTGCCTGCCTCAACCTTTTGGAAGGTGGCAAAAGTACCTACTCCAATCAACCCGATGACAAGCAAGACTCCGACTGTCAGCAATATTATCTTTTTCATCCTTTCTCCTCCTATGAAAGTATAGTGTAAGGTTTGTCGACCTTTTATCATTTTCAGTTTTTGTCACTCCGTATTATTTGTTATTTCATTCATCCTCCTATCCATCTACGAATATTTCTTGTGGTAGTCCACTCCGATGTAGTGCATAGTGCTCTCCTTTAAGCTTTTGGCTCTATTCTAGCCTAGAGATGCACTATGCTTTCATTTTAGCTTTCTTTCAAGATTTTTTCCACTTACGTTCCTTCAATTAGCACCAGTCAGGCACTAAAGTGGTAAACAATCAACCCCGCTGCCTGAGCGATGAAAAACAACCCCACGACCACTAATGCCACACCAGAAATCCTTCTAACTCTTTGTACGCTTATCCTCTTTCCTGCTACTGCAGCAAGGCTACCACTTATGGGACCAATCAAGAAAATCAAGAGCGAGGATGCCAGCCAAAATGCCAGCATGAATAGAAGGACTTCAGCAATCCCGGAGAGGGTCACGCTGTAGGTCAAAGCTGCCAGAAGAGGTACACATGGTCGTAGACCAGTTAATATACCCATATAGACTAAGGACCTTCTTGTTGCAATATACTGGCAAAAATTCGAGCCTATCGCTCGCCCCACACTAAAAACCCCGAGCGAAGAAAACCCTTGCAAGATTAACAGGCAACCGAGCACTAATGTAGTGGTAGCGGTAATGACCGGATTGATTTCAAACGATGTTACTAACAAGCCGAAAATCAGACCTAAGGATAAGTAGGAAATCAACCTACCAGAAGAGAAAACAACGGCTGAAAAGAAACCTCTCCTCAGAGAAGGATGTTCTGAAGATACTATATATGGAACCAGAATAGGGGTGCAGAGGGCTGCACACGAGGTGCTAAGTCCAAAACCCAATGTTAATCCAAGATAGATTACAGAACTCATATTAAACCACCGAAAACCGTCCCTGCCTAAAGCATATCAGCAAGAAGTATAATAAACCAAGCGTACCAAGCCAAAGCTGCCACTATTGCTAGTGAGATAAACCAAGACCGTACCTTTATTGATGTTCCTGCAAGATAGATGTCCATAGCTTCTTCAGAACAGACTTCAATGCATCGCCCGCATCTTATACAATCTTCATTCGGAGATTTGAATTCTTCTATTACTTTAGGTGCCAAGGCATACATCCTACACTCCTGAACACAGTCATTACATTTGATGCATTTACTCTTATCTATCCTTATCCGGAAAAGGCTTATTTTGTTGAGTAGAGAAAACACGGTACCAACAGGGCAGATAAAAACACAAAACCATCTCCTTTTAGTCATAAACGGCAAAACGACAGCAAAAATAAAAATTATGGCAACAATCACTGAAAAGATGACGAGTGATTCAAGCCACAAGACAGGGCAAAAGATACAAACCAACGGGAAGGCAAAGAAGATTGATAGTAGTATAATACCTAATAGGATTCCGTATTTAGTATCCTTCACCCATTCCTTAAGCCCTTCAAAACGAACCCCCTTTTTAGTAATAGCCTGCCTCTTGAATATATTTAATGACCATCTCTCCTTCTTGCCGGTCACCATGGCTTCAGTCAGCCCGCCAAAGGGGCATATCCAGCCGCAAAAACCCCGACCAAATAGTAAACCAGTCAGAACAAACGGCACCAGGGTTAACAGAAACAGTTCAAGGCTTGATGGGAAATTGGTCTGCCACAATCCTGCTCCAGCAAGAAACACTGCCCTACCCAGAAGAACCTGGGGGACCACTCTGGCACATGGGAACAACAGCGTTCCCAATGACTGGCCTGGCAAATAGTATTCTTTCTCATGTACCTTAACCCAATTCAGGAATGTATCCGTACCCATACTGACGATGACGGCAATCAATGTTGTCAGTGTTAGTGCAAATAATAATATAAAATAGACTCTCCTAAACCTTTCCATCCTCCTTGCGCTAAGGATATAGAAAGTGAAAAGACCTGCAAGCAATCCCATTATAGCCCCTAACCAAGGGAAGGGTTCGAAATACCAGTAAAAAGCAAAGGTCCCTACCAGGACCCCAAGGATTACTGCTCTTTTCTTGGAACTTACTGCTGGTTTCATTCGCGCCTCCAATTAATAGTTTGTTTCTAAACAGAAGATACTTCTTTAGTATGCGTTCATTTCAATGAAAGCCCTAATCTGGTAGTCAACCTTCTCAATACTCTCAAGTGGTAGTGTAGTCTCAATAGACAGGACTGGAATGCCCAACTCATCTCTGATAATATCCCGGACAAGTCTTTCCGCTCCAGGTAGGTTCCTTGACCCAACCACATTGCTGATGATAATTGCATCTGGTTTTTGTTGTCTTATATACGGGATTGTAGCTCTCACCCTTTCAGCTGTAGGCAGGTTATGAGGCATTTTCCATATCCACCTGGCCAGAGCTTCCAGCACCGAACCATCTTCCCTGACCGGCTCATAATAGAGTGATAGGCGGCTATCACATCCAACCAGTGCCCCCCCATAATCCTCAATGATGTTCATGAGCTGAAACTCTTGTGTTTCGTCACCCATGAGGTAGATCCTGAGAGGCTTGGGGGACTTGAGACCGGGGGCAGTAGCCCCATGCTTGACCCGTTCTTCCAGTTCTGCCAGAAGAGCCTGATACCGCTCATGCAATGCCTCAGGGTCTTGAGCGTAATCACCAATAGGAAACTGTGCCATGTAATACTCAAGGGCTGAGATTGATACGGTAGAAGACTGCAGTATCCGTGTTATATCAAGCAAATCCTGCCTTAAAAGGTTGCCGCGCCTAATAGCATTCCTGAGAGTTTCATCGGTTACCCTTTTATCCGTTTGTGATGTCAACCACTTAAACAACTGCTCAAGTTCCTTGACCATGAAGTCTATCGCCCACTCCTCAGATTCAGCATCGAACCTGGGAATTTCCCAGAAGTGAAACGGCAGGTCAGTAGCCTCAGCCATGATTTGCCAGCACTTCTTTATCTGGTCGTCCCAACAGCCACAGGCGGTGGAATACATATCTATAGGCATCTCGTTCTTCCCGGAGACGACTGAACCTAACATTATTAGATTCCAGGGATTGAAATCAGAATTCAGCCCGGCATCTAATGCCTCGCCAGTTAGACTGAAGTTTTCGTTCATTACTGCGTTTACTATTGTCTCATGAGTATAAGGGTCATAAGCCAGTGCACCAGAAGCATAAATAGGATCAACGGGTGATAAGGGGCCTTTGGCTACAACCTTCGCCCCGGAAGCTCTAACCTTCTCCGTTGAATTAAGAAATAGAGACATAAGGCCATTGAAGGCTTTTAATTCTGTATCGAAGCGTAATCTCTTGAATCCCGGCCAATCTGATAGATTCACACTCATCCTCCTATCATCTCAAGAAATGCCTCAACCTTGGTCCTTATCGTACCAACATCAGCTGAAGAATAGTCAGTTTCAATAAGAAGCGTCGGCACCGATAATTCCCTGTATAGAGTATCCTTAATAAATTTAAACTCTGCCCTCCAGGTATCACAGTATTTTAAGTTATAGTAAATGAGTCCATGAACTCCGTAGCCTCGGGCAATCTTGGTTACCCGGTTCAGCCTCTTCGGTAGATCGGTCATAAAAGGACAGGGAATGTTGTACAGGTATCGCTCAGCTAGGGCATCAATAGGATTCCCTATGATGCCAAAGACGGTCACTCTTTTACGGGAAAACATGGAGCCAGTACAGGTGCTATCGGCTACAATATTACCACCTGCTTGCTTAATAATATCCAGTACTTTATGGTCACCAATCCCAATTATACTGCCGCCAATCATTAACCGGGGTCGTGTGTCATAGGGTATCTCCTCTAAACTTTTACTTCTCAATTCCTGATTTATCTTCTCCAATTCATTTAAAAAGTCAGCCCTTTCCATCAAGAAACTGGAATGAGTAATATCCAAAATATCACGCCACTCAATTGGTGTTCGTTTATTTTGAGGGTATTCATAAAGGAGCCATAGCTTCTCCCTTATCTTGTTACATAACACTATCGCCTGGCGAATCTTGCCGTTGGTAGTCTCCTGGCCAGAGAATTCTTCAAGCCTGTGCCGCAGTAAGCCCAGCTCTTTCTTGAAGTATTCAATAGCTTGGGGCTTGGACCTGAACCGGTCATGGGTCTGCGTCAGCCCGAGTGGAAATGCCGGTACGCCAAAGTATTCTGCCCAATATTCCTGATTTCTTCTCATACTATCGCAGGTGTAGGCGATACAGACAGCATCAACGGCACTGTAGTAAGGGTTGCCCAGTTTTCTGTAGCCCAGGCATGAGCGGGCGTAAGGGCAGCTGTAGGACTTGAGATAGTCCTCCCCGGCTGATACTGGCTCAAGCTCACCACCAAATGCCAGTCGAATTGGAAGCATGCCGGCGGCAAGGATCAGCTCCTCAGGAACATGAGGGCAGAAGTAGCCAACTACTTTCTTGCCTCTTTTCTTGGCTTCGGCTATCCTTGATGGCTCTTGCTCTAGTCGACTCGCCAGCGAGCCTAGCAACACCCTATTATTGAAATCAATCGTAACTCCCATCACAAAACTAGCCTCCTCCTGGTATATTCGTCATAACAAGCTCATTCGCTATTATTGCTGCCCCGAGGGCACCAACAAGCTGAGGGTCAATACCGTTTGGAATAATTACTTCTGTATTTAAATCACTTTCTAATGCTTTTCTTACCCCGATATTCTTGGCTACACCCCCTGTCATCATAACGATTGGTTTGACACCAACACGCTTTGCCATACTGATAACCCTGTTAGCTATTGAACTGTGTAAGCCAGCGATGACGTTTTCTTTGCTCTCTCCAGCTGCCAGCAGAGATACTATTTCAGTCTGAGCAAAAACAGTACAGGTACTTGAAATCTTACAAATGTTTGTCGCCAAGGATGAAAGTCGGCCTAGATCTTCGAGGGGCACGTGTAGAACCAGTTGCGCTGCCGATTCAAGGAACCTGCCTGTCCCTGAAGCGCATTTATCATTCATGACGAAGTCAATGACTCTACCGTCTTCACCTAATGATACGACTTTAGCATCTTGGCCACCGATATCAATAACCGTCCTTATCTCCGGTGATATAAAGTGTGCACCGCGTCCGTGACAGGTTATCTCGGTGACTGTCTTATTAGCAAACGGGGCTGAAACCCGACCATATCCGGTAGCTACTATATATTTAATATCCGAAGCGACATAGTGAGCATCATTAAGAGCCCTCTCTAGCGCATTCATTCCAGCCGAAACAGGATCTGTTCCCGTCGGAAGTATCGGTCCACAGATTACCTCTCTATTACTAAGTACTACTGCCTTAGCAGTAGTACTGCCTATATCGACACCAGCAACTAAAATGCTTGGTATTCCTTTAGCTATGGAACTATATACCTGCTTTATCTATATTATAAAAAACGTTGCTAGTAACTAGCAATTCCTAATATATATTAACCGCGAGCACCGTTTTTGTCAAATCCTCACCCCCGCCGGTATTACTCCATCATGGTCTGTAATAAATAGGGTGATTTTGCCCCAAAGGAGGAGTTTGGGAAATGAGACTAAATCACGATAGAATGCTCTAAGATTTGAGATTATTAGTCACGGTCTTTGGTTTGGGAATTCTGTTAATGGGCGCAGTAAGCCAATGGGACGCGATGCCGACCGACCTGCCCCCAAAAACGAGTCCAGTTTCATGTTAGACTGGAAAATAAGACGGGGGCATTAGATGGTCGGAGGGTATTACACACCGGAGCAGATAATCAACAAGCTCCACCAGTCTGAAATAATGCTCAGCCAGGGAGCTAGCCTCGCTGTAGTCTTGACCTGACCCCCTAAAACGATACCAGTTATAATCTCGTAAAAGGGGGAATAAAT
>CAYOHA010000152.1:0-6331 GCA_964403625.1 uncultured Dehalococcoidales bacterium
GCACGAGAAAAAATCCAGGAATATGAGGAAGGTGAAGTAGTTACAATTGGGTCACATCAGTACCAGAGAAAAGATAAAAAAGTAACACAAACAATAATCGAGCTATCAAGGCAATACAGCATCATATCTCGGGCAACCAGCTTTGTTGCCGTGGAGAAACGTGAAGAGAACGAAAAATCCACCGGAAAAACAATACTGAGGAAGGTGCCGGTAATGCTGACAGATGGATGGGGAGGCTTAAAGGATAGACAGAAGACTAGCGGTCGGGGTGGTAAGGGGCTTTCTTTCCTAATGCGACAACAGCCTAGTACTTCTAGTGTTGCATTCAGGTCAACTCAATTATCGAAGTATCCAAAAGAAGAAGTGATAGCCGAATCTCTGGAGACCGATAATACTTTATTGCGAATTCTATCTTTGCAGCAAGCTGACGGAGGATTCCGGATAGATGATGCTTTCGCTAAGGTTCTGAGCAAATCTCTCTCTGACCTTCGAAATATAGCTGCTAACATCCAGACTGAAGGCGGTGTTGACAAATTTGTGTTACTTTCGACAGCCTTGGTAATTAAATACCTGGAGCGTGAGTACAATAATGATAAGGACTCCTGGGAAGCTATTATTTCGAAAAGCCGTAAATGGCTTTCAAGCAAAATAGCCAACCACAAGCCGACCATCGAAGGACTCGAACTACTTGATTGGGTTAATCGATTTTTAGAAGAAATAAAGCCAGTAAAATAAAAAACAGGCGAGGCAAGACTATACTACAGTTACGGATTCCCATATGATGCCTGCCAGGTATGTGGATTGATAGTGTTCAGAAACAAGGAATATTAGCTGAGTAATAAAATAGGGATTAAAAAATGCCGGATACCAGTTAGTAACATATCCGGCATTTTCCTTTCGAGGACGTAAGGCTGCATACCATCAGAGAAGGCTAGACATTTCAGCCGGTAGATATCTTTTTTTTAGTGCAGGCGGTTGAATATTTTTATTTAACATTATTTCATAAGAGGAATCTACATCTTATTTCATCCGAGATGGCACCATAGATTGGTTGGTGTACTTATTTAACGGTTTGGTTGAATATTGGATTGTGATTTAACTTGAAACAAGTCAAGGATGATAGTACAATCGCACTAAAATAGTTTGTACTAGCGAGGATACTATGGCAGAAGATAATTATATCGCTTTCCAGGGTACACTCAAACAACTTCTAGAAAAGGTTGAGAAAGGGGAGATGATCCCAAAACTTCAGGCTTCTCATGCTCCGCCCTGTAAATTCTGGACTGCTTTCCAGGTTATCAATGGCATTCGACACATGGCACCGGTGATTCATGGTCCCAAGGGATGCACCTATTCAGTGGCTAATGCTTATAAAATGAGCAGCTGTGAATACCGCGGCGTGCCTCTAGAGCCTACCTCCTGTACAGCGCAGAACGAAGCTGATATCGTCTATGGAGGGGAAGGAAAACTTCTGGAAGCGGTGAAGGAGGTTGAACAGAGGTACCATCCTGATCTTATTGTGATATTTTCCTGCTGCTGCTCCGGGATTATCGGCGATGATGTAGAGACTATTGCCCAGAGAGCACAACGAGAGGTTAATGCCAGGGTACTCGCTATACGCAGTGAGGGGTTTGGTGGAGATTTCCGCAGTGGCTATGAGGACGCTTTCAGGGTGATTATGGAGCTTATGGAACCTCCTTCGAAGAAGATGGAAAAAACAATTAACATCATCGGCGCTCGGCAGGGTCCTACCTATACTGAGTGGACCCAGGATTTAGATGAGATTGAGAGAATGGTATACGCCATAGGGGCAAATATTAATGGTATTCTCTGTGGTGGGTGTACGGTAGAAGAGATTCGACGGGCACGCGCTGTTGAATTAAACGCTTCCTGGTGTTACGACTGGGGGCAGAAGCTGGGTGACCTTATGGAAGAGAAGTTCGGTATACCTTATGCCCGGACTGGTCTTCCTTACGGACTAAAAGCTACTGAGGAATGGATTATGGGCATAGCCTTGCCTATGGGACTGGAAGAGCAGGCGAGAAAGATGATTGACAGAGAAACCGCGGAGCTAACCGGAGAAATAGAAACCTTAAGGCGGTTCTTCGATGGCAAGACCGCCCTCGTGGAGATCACGGAATTTCCCGGGCCAATTAGGGCTCTGGCTCTTGCCAGAATGGCTGGGGAGTTTGGTGCTCATCCTATTGTTGTCAATATTCATCCCTATACTATTAAAGAACGAATGCCCAGTATAAAATTCTTACTAGAGCAAGGTCAGAATCCTGAAGTAATCCTGACCAGAGGACTTTTTTCTCTTGGGACCTTTCGCTCTTCATGGGAGACAGAAGCGGAACTGGAGAAGATTGCTGCTAAATACGACAACGCCATCTATCTGGGGAGTCCATTAAGGCAACCCGGTGTTCCTCAGGTGAATCTGACCACTATGACCGGGTATCCTCATTACGGCTACCGTGGCATAAAAAACATGGCAAGACTGATCCAGTCTAGTATCGAACACTCTCACCGTCCTCGTTCCAGGCTATTCCGTAAAGTATTATACGGGGGTGATTGAAGTGGCTGAGATGAGTAATTTTAAAGGCACTACCGAGAAGTGTCATGACCCGTATCTTCGCTGTGCGTTTTATGGCGCTGCTCAGACTGCTTTAGGAGTTAAAGGCTGTTGTGTCCTTGCCCACTCACCGCAGGGGTGTTACCTTCTTGTCAACGCTGCCTTTGGCTGGCAGGATGCAGATTATACCGAAACCTACGTTCTATCTACCAAACTGTGTGAAGATGAAATTGTCCATGGAGGCGAAGAGCTTCTGGCGCGTACTATCCTTGAAGCCCAAGAGCTTAAAGTGCCCGTAATGTTTGTCCTCAGCTCCTGTGGCCCGGAAATAGTAGGAGATGACATTGTCGCCGTGTGCGAGGATATGCGTTCCCAGATAAACTTTGAGATTGTACCCATCGAGTGTGCTGGTTTCCGCGGTGACCAGAATGAAGGTACGGACATTGCCCTGGATACTATATTAAAAAAACTAGTAGTCGATACGGGACAGAAGACACCAGGTTCGGTGTGCCTTATCGCTCCTCATGCCAACAGTAACCCAACCTGGATGGGTGACCTGACCTGGGTAAAGGGCGTTCTACATCAAATGGGAGCGAAGGTTCTGGCTACTCTTACTCATGACACAGTCTTAAGCGATTTTCAGAAGGTTTCTTCCGCCGAAGGGTGTATTGTACTAAGTCATGATGCTGGCCAGAGAGCGGCTGATTACCTGGGTCAGAAATTCGAAATTAAACAATTATGTAAGGGTATACCTCTGCCGGTTGGGTTTACCAACACGCGTCGCTGGCTTATAGAGCTCGGGAGAGGCCTGGGGGCACGGAATACAGCTGAGAAAATTGCTACTGATGGTGAGAAGATGGTGGTGGAGCAGTGTCGGCGTAAAGGTCTGGAACAGTTCTTTATGCACCGGGCGCCAGCAGCTATTATTGCCGATGCTACCGTAGGCATTCCCCTGATTCATTTCATTACTGAGGACCTGGAGATGATTCCAGGACTCATCTGCCTTAGATCATGCCTGCCGACAGCGAAGAAAATACTGGAGCAGGAACTTAAGGAGTTAGACATCAGTCCCAGGGTGATATTCAACGCCGATGTGTATCAATCAAAACTGGCTCTAGGCGAAGTTATGCCGGAGGTAGTGTTTGGTTCAAATATAGAAAGACACGCCATTGAAGAACTGAATATTCCGTTCATATTCAGGTTGATAAATCCCATTTCCCGGTTCCGCAGTATCAACCGGGAATATTTTGGTTATACAGGTATGCTAAATATTATCGAGTGTATACACAATGATTGGCTGGATAGATACCGGTCAAAAGAAAAAAGCTATAAAGCGAGGTGGTAGATGAGACAGATTGCTATATACGGCAAGGGAGGCATCGGGAAAAGTACTATTGCAACCAACCTTTCTATGGCTCTCCGGGAACAGGGCTTCCAGGTAATGCAGGTCGGATGCGACCCCAAGAGAGACTCCACCCGAAACCTGACCGGGGGACAGTTGATTCCAACAGTCCTTGAAACCTACCGGGAGCACCTTAGAGTGGGACGCGATGAATATGCTATTTCTCTTGAGGACATTGTTTTTAAGGGGTCAGGAGGGATTTATTGCGTAGAATCAGGAGGACCTGAGCCAGGGATTGGCTGCGCTGGTCGGGGGGTATTGACAGCCATCAACATTCTTAAAGACCTTAAGGCTTTTGATACCTATAGCGTTGACGTGGTAATTTATGATGTTCTTGGGGACGTCGTTTGTGGGGGCTTTGCCCAACCAATCCGTGAAGGCTACGCCCGGGAGATCTATCTACTCTGCTCCGGTGCATTTATGAGTCTTTATGCTGCTAACAATATAGCCAAAGGAATTCGTCGATTATCCCGGCAGGGCGAAACCGGTCTTGCCGGCGTAATCTGTAATAGCTCAGGTAACGAGCAGTTCGAGAAAGAAGTACTCTCTGAATTTGCTCAGAATCTTGGCAGCAAACTGATACACTTTGTCCCCCATAGCCCGGTAATACAGGCTTGTGAAGTAGAAAGCAAAACGGTTTTAGAACATTCTCCTGATTCTGAAGAAGCTGAAGTATTTCGCGAGCTGGCCAGACGAGTAATGGATAATGACCGTCCGGTGATCCCTACTCCTGTGGATGACCTGTCTGAACTTGAGGCTATGTATCGGCAACACCTGAAACGATAGAGGGGAGAGTATGTAACGATGCTTGTTAGACCATTGACTATAACCGATATCATAAGCCAGCATCCTTGCTTCAGCGGTGAAGCTCACGATCTGGTGGGCAGAATTCACCTGCCGGTTGCTTCCCGTTGCAACATTCAGTGCAACTACTGTGAGCATAAGATGTGTACTGATGTTCAGCACCCGGGATGGGCAGCTAGGCTGATGTCAGTAACTGAGGCAGTTAATTTAATTCAATCTGTCGTAGAAGAAAGGCAAGACTATGACTTTGTCGTCGGGATTGCTGGCCCCGGGGATGCCTTAACCAATGACCAGACCTTCCAGACATTGACTTTGATTCATAATCAATATCCCCGAATAGTAACTTGCATTTGTACAAACGGCTTACTCCTTGAAGATAGATTGGAGGCAATAGCTGATACTGGAGTGAAAACACTGACGGTTACTGTCAATGCTTCTGATAGAAATATAGGTAAAAATATCTATTCCTGGGCAAAGTACCGGGGGACCATATACCGGGATGAAGAAGCTGCTGCCCTCGTTATCACAAAGCAGTTCAATGGCATCAGAAAGGCTATAACTTCTGGTTTCTCACTCAAGGTTAATACGGTCCTGATACCCGGCGTGAATGATGAGCATATGCCAGAATTAGCCAGGCGGCTGCGAGAGGCCGGTGTCAAATTGATGAATATTATGCCCCTTATCCCCTCAGGAAAGATGAAAAGTCTTCGGGCACCCACTTGTGAGGAACTGAGAAAGGCCAGGCAAGACTGCGAAGAAATTATCCCCCAATTCTATCACTGTGAACAATGCCGGGCTGATATAGTCTATTTACCATAAAGGGCAGCATATGTGATATCTCAGTCAATTTATCCTGATTTCTCAGGAGAATAGTACTGATTCAGAGAACTGGGCATGCGAAGAAGACTTTACCAGATAGGGCTATCCCTGATGATGATTGGTCTGGTTATCGGGCTTATCGCCGTTGCCCTTCCGACGGAGATAGGAATAACATACGCTGTTGGTAATGACAATCTACCGTTACCAGGCAACCAGAACAATATTCCCAAGGCCATCGCCGAGGATGCCAGACAGACAGCCAGTAGCTTATTCGGAAGTCACCAGTAAAAGTGTCAGAGCTTTATCGATCAGGTACTGGCACTATATTCAGAAGCCAAAGATAGAGACTTCATTATCATCTTTAATCCTGGTGGTTGGGGAAGTAGTCCGCTTGAGACCGACGAGGGTTGGTGGTCTATTCTCGCCGGCATTGACTCACACCTGGTCGAGTTAGGTTACACCTCGCTGCTTTCATACCATCTACGGACGAATCAGAACTTCCCCGGCTACCTGAACGAACTCAGCCAAAGGATAACCGGCTATGGCGTAAAGGCTCGGGAACTCACGGCTAAATTGGAGTTTATAGTGCGGCACCTTCCTCAACTGAGAGTCGTCATTACCGGTGAAAGTAGTGGAACCACAATTTCTGATCGGGTCATAGAATTGATGGCTGACAACCCAAACATATATAGTATTCAGACAGGCCCCCCCCTTCTGGTATAAAGTCCAAAACGTGG
>CAYOHA010000153.1:0-6328 GCA_964403625.1 uncultured Dehalococcoidales bacterium
TTTCCTGTTGAAAACTTAACATCACTTCTACCATCCCATTGTCCGCCGTCAGAACCATTCCAACTGAGGCCACCTATCAAACTTCCGGTATTCCCGTTACCGGAACTGTCGTTGGTTGTAGTACCGCTTCCTTCGTCCATATGCCACAGGGCTGCAAGGCCAGACTCACCGAAGTCTTTAGTAAAGGTGTTGCTGTAATTAGAGGCGGCGCTGGCTCCTGAATTGCCATAATACATATATATTAATGTTGTGCTGCTGGCCGTCAGGGAGGGGACTTCAGCCCATATTGTGGATGTGCTGCTGGTGTTCCACGTCTCAATCCAGTAATCGCATGCCGTACCGCCGGAAGTGGTAAATCGGATATCATCACCGTTTGCCTTCACCTTGCTATAGTTGAATGTAGTAGTAGTAAGGCTAATCGGCACCTGGTAGTTACTTAAAGTAGAGCCTGAGTTCTCGGTGATGTTGATGAACATGCGGTATTGCCAACTGCTGTTCCACCAGTCAGTGGGCAGGGCTTGAGCAGGCTGTGGTGAAATGACCTGAGGTAGCAAGGCGATAGCAGAAGAAGCGATTACTAAGAACGCCATTACTAATGATATTGCTGAAAGCCTCTTAGTAGACGTTTTCATTTCTAGTCAACTCTAGATTCAATAGATTATATATATATCTTCAAAAATATGAAAGATATAACAACAAGTTAGTCTTAATAAATTATTATATTTTATTAAGTAATTTTATCACATCAATGGCTGGAAGTCAATATGCGAGGCTATTTAGCGTATAGGTAGTGCTGAATCGTCAGTGAAGAATAAGGTCTGAGGCTATTTCTTGATTTTCTTGACGGGAGCTTTGTGCCCTCTTTTAAGTTTGGTAATGTCCCTGACAATGTCGAAAACTTCAATTTTCCCTTTTCTGGTAACTGGAAAACCTGGCGCCTCTACAACAATGTGATTGCCTTTCTTGGTGTTAAGCTCAATTTCAACAGCCTCACTCGCTTCACCCTTCTTGCTTTTTTCTAACCCGCTGATGACCTTTGGTATGTATTTCTTATCAATTAATCCTGTATCGAGGACGCTCTTACCTATGTAATCTTTCCTGTCAACTTCGAGGAGTTTTTCTGCTTTCCTGTTTAAATCTATAATTTTACCTTCAGTATCGTGGATAAATATGGCATCAGGTGCGTTCTCAATAAAGGTCTTCAGCCTTTCCTCGCTTTCTCGCACTTCCTCTTCCATTCTTTTACGTTCGGATATCTCTATGCCCACACCAGCAAGATAGGTATTATTGTTCAGTATTATGCGGGATCCTGTCAGATAGTATGGTACAACACGTCCGCTTTTAGAGATGGCATTTACTTCAGCTGCATCACGACCTTCTTCAAACACTTTTTCAATCTTCTTCTGGATGAAGGGTCTGTCTTTCTTGCTGAAAAGATTTAATGGATTCATCTTGGAGATCTCTTCTGCTGAATATTCCGTTTCTATTTCAAGATTCTTGTTCCATTTAACAAAGTTGCCTTTTGTGTCGATCAGGTAGAAAACGCCCGGAAGGCTGTTGATTGTAGCTTCAGAGAAGTCCTTTTCCTGTAATAGTTCCTCGTCGGCTTTCTTGCGTTTGGTGATATCAACCCATATCGATAAATAGCAGGACAATTTGTCGTTTTTCATTATGGTTTTTGTCGTTACTTCTATCCAGAATAACTTGCCGTTTTTCTTCTTCATCGGCAGTTCCAGTTTCTGTACGCTGTCCAGCAGGACTTCTTCTGTATGTTTGATCATCCTGTGGGTAGCTTCTTCTGTCCAATACGGGTATGGGACTTTCTTGCCTATCAGCTCCGATAATGAATAACCGGTTAGCTTTAACAAAGCCGGATTTACATACTTGATCGCCGTATTTGCCTCGGCTACAAGAATGGGATAAGGGGCATTGTCCAGGAGGCTTGAGCTGAATTCTTCACTCTCCTTAAGCGATTCCAGGAGTTTCAGTTCAGTAATATCTGTAGCCATAATGCCGAGGCCGTTCCCCACTTTAAAAACTCTTGCCGACACTCTTAAATCACCGAATGCGGGATCTACAGTGACATCATTTAATTCCAGAGGTTTTCCTGTATTGAGCACTTCCAGATATCGCTGGTAGCGGCCGCTTTCTTTGATGGAAGGCATCAATGTCAAGATATTTTTGCCGATATAGTCTTTTCTCTCGGTGCCGGCAGGGAGGTACCTAGTGGCGGCCTTATTTATTTCGACGATATTAAATTTTGCATCCAGCAAAATAAAAATATCATTTGAGGATTCCATAAAGCGGCGTAATTTCTCTTCTGCCTGGTATAATGATTCTTCCGTCTTCTTGCGACCGTCATCGGCTGCAGCCAGATGATCAATGCGCTGGCGCAGCTCTAACAGCTCTGACATCAACTGATCCTTTGCTTTAGCTTCTTGGCTTATTACCTGACTGTCGAGACTATGGAGAATCTTGAGGATATCATTCTCTTGGAACGGCTTCTGAATTATAAATAACGGCCCTGCCGAAAGCGCATCCAAAGCGATGGGCTCATCTCCTGGCTTGGTACTGATTACGATTGTTGCCTTATTATCTCTGAGCCTTATTTCCGAAATAATCTCGGCGTTTGTGATAGCAGCTGGCTTAGAGATCGGAAAAATGATGGAATACTTTGCCAGTTCAAGTTCTTTATAAGCCCGTTCCGGATTTTTAACAGTTGTGACTTTAAAATCTTCTCGATGGGTGATTAGATTGTTGATCTCCAGAGTGTCCAGGTCATCACCGATAATCAGAATATTCCTCTCCATAACTTTCGATTTATTAGCGAACCAATCATCGAGTACGGTCCTGTTGAAACGCCAGTGTCCACCTAACTTGTATGCCGGTATTTCACCCTGCTGCGCTAATTTGTAAAGGGTCATATAGCTGAGTTTTAAATACTCAGAAGCTTCCTTTGTTGTCATCAGTTCGCTCATGAAATAAGCCTCCCAGAGAGGTTAATATATAAAATTTGTAAATAATGATTAATATAGTTTGGAGAATTTATACTTATGGTATCATATCACTATAACAGACTGCGGGCAATGCAGGGTGGGATAAGCTGGCAGCGGTTCTTGGCAAACGCGGCTATTAATAAAATCATAGGGGCTTTATAAATCGGTAGATTATCTTAATTTATATTGGAAATCGAACATACGACGGGATCGAAGATGGTCTTGTCTGGTTTCTACAGAACAATGAATTAGTTTTCCCTTTTTATATCTAATTAAGTCTTATCAACCCCCTATATCCCCCACTCTTTGGGGGATTTTGTGAATTTGGAGGTGTCCTATGCCTCTTTTCTAGAGATTACCTAAATAGAATTCACTTGTATTTACGATTGACTTGTGAGTGATCAGTGTATGTTAAATAAGTTTGTGATGATGTTATAGGGTACTGGTTTATAACAATTTATATTGATATAATGTTGCTCTAACAATGTATTGAAATCTTTAAATTTATGTCCACATTAACTGATTTTTTGCAGTCAACTTCATATTTTAACAACCTTGCAAGTAAGGACGAGCTTGATCGGGTCAGTAGGTATGTATTTGAAAAAAAGGTAGAGAGAGGCGAGTTAATACTTGCAGAGGGAGAGCAGCCTCAGGCGTTATATTTTGTAGTTTTCGGTGCGATAAAGGTATTCAAAACGTCGCCTGAGGGCAAGGAGCAGATATTTGGTATTGTGCACAGCGGCGGCTCGTTTAACGATGTTCCGTCCTTCGACGGAGGCCGCAATCCGGTAAGCGCACAGGCTATGGTGCCTTCGGTGCTGTACGGCATACGCAGAAGTGACTTTGAGATTATCATTAAGGAAAATCCGAAGGTTGCTGTCAATGTAAGCAAAGTCCTTGCCAGCCAGGTAAGGCAATTGGGAAGTCTAGTCGAAGACCTGTCTTTTAAGCATGTGATAGCCAGGGTGGCAAAAATTTTGGCAGAAAATTCGGGTGATGGCTCTAAAGTACAACACAAGCTCACCCAGCATGACATGGCGGCTATGGCTGGAACAGCTCGTGAGGTCGTGGGACGGTCTCTGAAATCGCTTGAAGATGATGGCGTGATAAAAATGGATCGGCATCGTATCGTTATTAAGGATATCGATATGCTGAAAGACATAGCAGGGGCAAATGTATGAGACAAAGGTCATATTCTATATGCAGGTTTAAAGTTAGCATTTGGTTTGGGAGGGCGGGACAATGGTGATTGAAATGCCGAAAATCGATCAAGAGAAATGTGACGGCTGCGGCCTTTGTGTAGATGTATGCCGTTGTGGTGCTATAGTTTTTATCGATGGCGTAGTAACAATTATCGAATCGAAGGTGTGTGGCTGGTGCCTTCAGTGTGAACTCATATGCCCACGTGATGCTATATCTTGCCCGTATGAAATAGTAATCGAGAAGCGTTAAAGTCTAGATTTATCCTCTGTTATACTCTTAAGATCCTGCAAATATCACCTCACTGCTAATTCTGCATTCCAGCTGGAACAAATTCATTTGTTGGTGGGGAGCAATTGATATTATCCAACCCCCTGTAGTCCCCCGAACTCGGGGGACACTTAGTTTAGGCTAGGGGACACCCCTAGAACCCCGGCAGGAGGAATCCTGCACCTCTGCTTGTCGACTTATGAATTATCAAATCCCCTGTATCCTCCAATATTTTGGTCATCGTGTAGGGGCGATTAATTAATCGCCCCTACGGGACACCCGCATCCTTCCGCGGAAGGATACCTCTTATTCTCCACGTCATTGCCCGACTTGATCGGGCAATCCAGGAAGGGCACATTGCAATGTGCTCCTACACCATATGGTCGAGATGTGTCATTGCATCGGGATAATAAGATAGGGCGAGAGGGATCGAGGAATTCTGCACTTCTTTTTATAAGCATCTGCCTAGAGACGGTTCAGGAATAGTCTCTTTCCCTGATAATGACTCATGAGCTATTTCCTTAATCATCAATGGGACATAAATCACATACAAACATGTAATGGTGACCTAGAATACTCGTGATGAAAGAGAAGGGGGTGCATCATGAGAAGGAATTTCGCAGTAGCCCCCCGCAGGGATAAGGAACCAGTTGAAAAGAGGATTTTGAACTGTCACCATTATTGGCTTATTGAGAAGGCTACGGGTCCGAAGAGCAGGGGGGAATGTAAGTATTGTGGCACAAGGAGGGATTTCTCTAACTTTATTCCTGATTTGAGATGGGATACGGGTGTTTTTAGCAAACCTGAATCAGGCTTGCCTGTGCTTGATGAGATAAATAAAGAAGGCGTGTCAGTAAATTAATAGGTATATAATATACTTGTTATTGAAGCGATTTGACACGGGGGTTATAAGTGGATATAAAGATTTATACAACGCCGACATGTGGCTATTGCAATATGGCTAAGAAGTATCTGTCCGAGCGCGGAATACATTACGTCGAATATGATGTGTCACGTGATAGACAGGCGGCGGATGAGATGGTGAATCTCACCGGCCAGATGGGAGTGCCTGTTATAGTTGTCGATGGCAAGGTTGTTGTAGGATTCGATAGACAAAAACTGGAGCAATTGATTGCTAAAGGAGGCAGTGATAACCGTCCGAGGTTCGGGCTGAAAGTAGCGGATGCCAGCAAGATTGCCAGGAAGATGGGAGGATTGCCCGTGTTCGGGGCGCTTGTTGGCGCTGTTGCCCCTTCGTCCCCCGGCGAGCGTGCCGGAATAAAGGAAGGGGACATCGTAACCGAAATTAACATGCGGCCGATACGAGGAGCGGATGATTTAGAGAAGGCTCTGGCTAACCTGCGTCTCGGTGCTAGAGTGACTATAATATTTCAGAGAGGGCAGCAAACGTTGAGGACTGAGATCGTTATATAGCCGATTCTGAAATATGCTATGGAATGTTGTAGTCAAAAGTAGAAATGTTTAACTGAATGGCGTCATCGCCGAAGATATAAGTGTAATATCCCTCAAGACCTTTAAGATGGTATTGAAACCACGAAGTGAAATAATAGCTCGAAATACGTCGCTGTTCCTCGAATCCGATACTGATGTTTGATTCTATTTCAAGCTGATTGGCTATTTCAGCGAAATTCTGGTTCAGGAAACCTATGTGATTGCCGCTGCTGATTTCAATGTACTCTTTCACTGTGGTATCTGGAATAATGTCGGTATAGAAATACGAGACACGCTCAGGCGGCACGAATGAATCGTTGCTGCCAACCTGAAGCTGGACAGGCACAGAAATGTTCTTAGCGGCATTCATGGTAGCAGTAATATAACTGGCATTATAGCCTGCTGGTGCT
>CAYOHA010000154.1:0-6317 GCA_964403625.1 uncultured Dehalococcoidales bacterium
GTTTTGTGGATGAAAATCCAGCAGGGTTTGGGAGTACTGGGGACTATTGTTCAGGAAAATCTCACCGGAGTGAGAGTGGTGCGGGCTTTTGTTCGTGAGGATTCTGAGAGTAAGAAATTCCGAAACCAGGCTGAAAATATTTATAACCAGGAAATCAAAGCCAACAACCTACTGGCAGCTAATAGTCCACTGATGAGTTTTGCCCTTTTCCTGGCAATGGCTGGTATACTATGGTACGGGGGCAGGTTGGTTATCGGCGGTACAATGACTCACGGCGAACTGGCACAGTTCCTTCTATATCTAGTGATGTTCAGTATGCCGATAAGAATGCTTGGATGGATGGTCACACTTTTTTCCAGGGCGATCGCCTCCGGGCGGCGAATCTTTGAAATTATGGATGCCGTTTCTCCAGTTAGAGATAAACCGGGAGCTATTGATATTACAGACGTCGAAGGAATTGTCAGGTTCGAAGGAGTTACTTTCGGCTATGATTCGAATGAGACTATCCTGAAGGATGTTAGCTTCGAGGCCAGGCCGGGGCAGGTAATAGCTCTGGTCGGGACTAGCGGCAGCGGTAAATCGACCATTGCCAATCTGGTACCCCGTTTTTATGATGTAACATCCGGGCGAATTACTATTGACGGTAAAGACATAAGAGACCTGTCACTTGCTTCTTTGCGACGGAATATTGGCATCGTTCACCAGGACACGTTTCTTTTTTCGGCGACTATCAGGGAGAACATCAGCTACGGTAGACCAGACGCAGGTTTTGAAGAAATTGTCGAGGCAGCTAGGATAGCCCGATTACACGATTCTATTATCAGTTTACCGGATGGATATGATACCCTGATTGGTGAACGAGGAATAACCCTCTCCGGGGGACAAAAACAGAGGCTGGCGATTGCCCGGACAATCCTGCTTAATCCATGTATCCTGATTATGGATGACTCTACATCAAGTGTCGATACCGAGACTGAATACCTTATTCAACAAGCCCTGGCTGAGTTGCCGCTTGGTCGGACTACTTTAATAATTGCTCACCGCTTACGTTCAGTGCAGATGGCTGACCTAATCCTGGTCGTGAAGGATGGTCAGGTTGTTGAACGGGGAAGTCACGAAGAACTTCTTACCAGAGACGGTCTCTACCAGCAATTGTATAATCTGCAGTTTCAACACCAGGAGGTTTCTACCGGAATGGCTAATCATGTTCTGGCTGCGGAGTCGGCGGAGCCATTCATTCCTGAAATAACTGAGTCGCAGACAGTATCTGCCGGTAGCAGACGTCTGAGTAGCAGCCTGACAGGTTCGGATGAGATTGTCTTTGGCAAGCCTTATAACTCCCGTATCATCTCACGTTTGGTTAAATATTTCACACCTTACAAAGTGGCACTTCCTCTAACTATCGCTGCTACTTTACTGTACACCTTTTCCACAGTAATTAATCCATATCTTGTCCGGTTGGCAGAAGACCGCTATATCGTTGCCGGTGACCTGAATGGACTGAATATAATTGTTTTATTTTTCCTGGGCAATGCACTGCTTAACTGGGTATCGTATTATACCCAGATAAGGGCGGAGGCTCGTCTCGGACAGAGTATTCTCCTCAACCTGCGAAGCCAGTTATTTGACCATCTGCAGCGTCTTCCTATCAAGTTTTTCGACAGTAATAAAGTTGGACGCATTATGTCCCGGGTGCAGAACGACGTGGGGGAACTGGGGGACTTCCTTGATTCTGGCGCCTTCTGGGTTGCCGGTGAATTAATCAGCCTGGTTGCGGTGGTAATTGCATTGTTAACTATGGAACTAAAGCTGGCTTTACTTACCTTATCGACTCTTCCCCTGCTCTTGCTGATAGTAATCATCTGGCAGAGAAAAGCCCGCCAGACTTTTATCAAGGTAAGACAGGCTATTTCCCTGGTAAATTCAGCCCTACAGGAGAACATCTCTGGGGTGCGGGTCATACAGAGCCTTTCTAGAGAGGACTTGAATTCTCAACAATTCGAGCGGGTGAACCGCGCCCACTTTGAAGCCAATATCAGAGCATCGCGGTTGTCAGCCGCTATGGCACCACTGGTGGAATTGCTTGTTGCACTAGCAATGGCGATCGTAATTTTCTTCGGCGGACAGGCTGTACTGAGTGGAACAATTCTCGTAGGAACTCTGATTGCTTTCGTCCTTTATATACAGCAGTTCTTTGATCCAATCAGAACACTGACGATGGAGTACGCTCAACTCCAGAGGACAATGGCTTCGGGATCCCGCATCTTCGAGCTTCTTGACGTACCACCAGAAACTCCCGACAAGCCGGAAAGTATCAAAGTTCCCCGCCTTAGTGGAGAGATAAAATTCAATGGCGTCTCTTTCAGCTATGAGCCAGGGATTGAGGTACTTCATAATATTAACCTGCATATACCGGCGGGGAAGATGGTGGCTGTGGTCGGTCCGACTGGAGCAGGGAAAAGCACCATTGCTAACCTTATTATCCGTTTCTATGATATTAATCAGGGGAGTATTCTGATAGACGGATATGACCTGCGTGCCCTTAATAGGGTAATTTATAGGAGTCAACTCGGATTAGTGCTTCAAGAGCCATTTCTCTTTTCAGGGACAATAAGGGACAATATCCGGTATGGAAATCCGGAAGCTACCGAAGAGGAAATGATAGCCATCACCAAAGCTCTGGGTATCCATGATTTTATCACGCGATTGGAGAAAGGGTATGATACCGAACTAGAGGAGCGAGGGCAAAACTTGAGTATGGGACAGCGTCAGCTTATTTGCTTCGCCCGGGCACTTCTGGTCAATCCGGCTATTATCCTTCTGGATGAAGCCACTGCCAGTGTAGACTCATACAGTGAATATATCCTTCAGCAGGGTCTCAAACAGCTTCTGAAAGGCAGGACTACAGTAGTCATTGCTCATCGTCTATCCACCATTCGCGATGCCGATCTCATTGTGGTTCTGGATAACGGGCGGATTGTAGAAAAAGGGCGTCATGAAGAGCTTCTAGCTCAAGGTGGTCTATATACGCGGCTTCAGCAGATAACCTATGCTCCTTTAGCAGACTAGTCCTTAGTGATTATATATAGAGTAATTAGACTTTCTTGTGTTTCCACCGCCCGAGCTTGAAATAAATGATAAAAATGATCGCAGATGAGACCGTGTCAGCTACCAGAGCCCACCTAATGCCGTAAACGCCGAGATTGGCGACATCCGGGAGAAAAATGGCGAGAGGTACCCTTATGCCCCACATAGTTACAATATCGATAATCATTGATACCAGAGTGTCCCCTACGTTGTTTAAAACATTCATCAATACCATCATCAGTCCATTCACCATGTAGCTGGCTATTTGTATCTTTAAGAATGTGCTGGCCATATCGACAAGATCCATCTCAGCGTTAAAGATACGGACTGCAGGTTCAGCCCAAAACCACAATGCCACGGAAAAAATGAACATAATACCAGTGAACCAACCTACGGCTATCCAGGCTGTTCTTTCTGACCGTTCAGGGTTACCCGCTCCCAGGTTTTGTGCCGCTAAAATGCCAGCCGCCGAACCTAATCCCATCGCAGGCATGAATACAAAGTTATCTACCCGGGATACGAGGGTATGACCGGCTACAGCTAAGGTGCCAAAGGGAGCAATAAACCACATAAAAATAACGCTACCGACATTCATATGTATTCCGCCCAGTGAGGCAGGAATACCGATTTTTACCATACGCCAGATCATATTCCGGTCTAAGTGGAAGTTTTTTAATGTTAATCGTAACCGCGTCCTGCCGCTGAAGAGTATCCATAGCGCTATGGCTCCTCCCACACCCTGAGAAATGACGCCGGTCAAAGCTGCACCGCTAACTCCCAAGCTGGGGAAAACCCACCAGCCGAATATTAAGAAGGGGCAAAGCGCGATATGCAAAAGCCTGGTACCAATACTGATCTTCATTGGAGTTTTGGCATCACCGGATGCCTGCATAACGCTCTGGGCGACCATACCGAAGGACATAGTGAATATACCCACTAGCTGTATACGCATGTAGGCTGCGCCTTCAGCGATAACATCGGCTTCAAGCCCCCATAACATCAATATTTGCTCGGCGAACAAAAGACCTACCACAGCTAATAATAGAGAGAGGCCGATACCGACAACAAAAGCCTGTTGCGATACATTGTTAGCACTTTTTTCATCACCTGCCCCCACAAAGCGGGCGACCATTGCCCTCAGACCGGTGAATAAGCCCATTATTAAGGAGTTGATCAACATGACAGCCAGGCCTGAAGTGCCCACTCCAGCAATGGAGGCTGACCCGAGCCTTCCTATCCATATCATATCGATAGTAGGACCCAGCATCATGACAGCGCTGCTAATACTCATCGGCCAGGCCAGCGACCAGAGGTTACCGGTGATACTGCCTTTGGTCCAATCACGCCTGTCTACAGCCTTACTGGGGCCAGAATCTTCTGCCTTGTCCATTCCTAAGGGATTTTTGCTCCTTTATGTCAGAGGCGCTGTTTGAAAAGAAAATTCCTGTATAATCGTCTGAGTAATTACGGATCAAGTATTAGAAGAGAGACTTATTTCTCAGCGCTATCCTATATGCGACAGTTTATTCAATATATTCAAATATTTTTACCTCTGGTACTTCCGAGGTGTTCATTAGTGTTACGGTAGTATTCGAGCTATGAATCAGTCGGTAGTGTTCTAATGCTTCCAGAGGTACGGGGCTGAGCATTGGGTCCGTACTGACTATTTTAGAATTAGCTGTCTCCTGGCTTAAGAGATAGGCTTCCGCTTCTTCATAAGTATTGAACTGTCTAGCGTCGGTGATTACCTTATAGACATTACCTGACTCATCGGTATTTTCCTGATAGGATATTACCAACACGTTTTCAGGAGTCACCGCCTCGCCATTAAAGTTATACAGCCTGACGGCTAATGAATGGTAATATTCAGGGTAGTAAAGCCGTGTTTCCGTCAGTTGATTATCCTGCGGCACGAAATAGGAATCAAAAAATTTGCTCGGTCCCATTCCAGCCCAGGTGGCGATTGCCCAGAATTTAGTATAAGTTGTGCTGTAATCGATAATTATATAAGCTGAGTCCAGTTCCTTTATTATCTTAGTTGCTACCTCTTCATCCTGGGAGGTAAAGAAAGAGGCAACTCTGGTCAGAGCCTGGGGTTCTTGACCAGGATTAGCATTGGGGGGTCGGTGGGCAATTCGAGTAATCCAGTAACCATAATCCCACCACGCCAGTACTCCGTATGCCGATTCCGGGTAGGAATAGCTCGGTTCTGACTGATACGATTCATAATAATAGTTGGCGTTGCCGAAAGGTTCAGGAGTATTTTCCTTCAACCAAAATAGCGAACTATACCAGGCGTCACTGGGAGCATAGGGTGTTGCGCTGGCTGTTGATATCGTCGGAGACTTATCGGTGTTAGGCTCTGGTAGAAAAACACTGGGGGCAAACACGACCAGAAAGACAATAAGTAATACTACACCCATCACGGTATTGTTGACGACAGCTGAGGAGCTGCCTTTTCTGGGTTTGACCTTCTTGCTTCGCGCTCCTTTTACCACCTGTTTCGGGATGGTAGTCAGCTCCTTAAAACCAGCTATTTCGAGGATTCTCCATGACAGGTAGCCTGTGAGCAAAGCTACGTTGATAGCGAAGTAATAACCGAAGCGGCGTTGCCCGAGATTCGCCAATAATATTACCAGACTCCATACAATAAGGATAACCTTGTCAGCGCTACCCTGCTCAATACCAGGGCACATCTTGCCCGACCATTTCGACTTAATCAATACACAGCTTAACAACATTGTGAGTGAGACAAGACTTAAGAAAAAGCTGGAGGATATAAAAGAAAGAACATTCCAGAAACTTAACCGGGAAACGTCAGGGTCATAGGGAATTAGACCGGGATAGTTACTCCAGGCAATGATGAAAGGATTTCCATAATCAGAACTGATAAGGGGACGCATTTCGACAGTAGTAAGTTGAGGGCCTGTCGGATTGAAAATACTGAACGAACTGAGCATTGAACCAAGGAGGGATGGGCTGACGAGATAGAGAATAGCCCACCCGATTAATCCCAGGCCAAGCAATGACAAAGGATAGTAGACTGGCTTTATCTTGAAATGCTTTAATAACCAGGACATACTACTCAAGGCTAGAGGGATGAGAATAGCAATAACCAACGAAGCCAGATATAGTGGTTTTGCCGAAACCGGAAGGGATATGAGTAGCGCAATAAAAAAGAAGGCACCACCGGTCAAACATAGATATTCGGTGGATTTATTTTTTAGATA
>CAYOHA010000155.1:0-6282 GCA_964403625.1 uncultured Dehalococcoidales bacterium
ACGCAACAAAATACCCCAGGAGCTTATAGGGTATTTTGGCATTACGGTCCAGATGAAATAAATAAAAGTGGCAAGCGTATACCTATTATCACTATCGTATCAATAATCCCTCACCCCGATTAATTATTTCCCCACCCCCTTAATCCTCATATCCTTCCTGAGGAGAGGAGTGAAGAAAAAGAGGGGCAGAAACAAAATCCCCCTTAGTCCCCTGCCTGCCTTAAGTTTCCGAAGGAAGATTGAGAGTGATTTTCTCCTGTCATGCTGGAGTTTTTCCCGCAGGAAAGACGAAGCATCTCAGGGTGGGGAGAGAAATTTTTAGGTAGAATATTCCTCCCTTTTATAAAGAGCCTGCCCCTGGCTTGAACAGGGGGAGATTGAGAGGGATTTAAATAAAATTGAAAAGAGAGGCGAAGCCTCTAATAAAAATCTCTTGCCTTGAGAGCAGGCAGCCTTGTCATATAGCAACGACAACCTTCTTGGCGTCAATTTCCTGTGGGATTTCCTCACCTTGCTCCTTGCGGTATTCGATGCAGAGCGTGAGCACCTCTTTCATATTAGCCAGACACTCCTCGTAAGTCTCTCCCTGAGCATGCGCCTCTGGAATTAGAGGACAGCTCGCTATATAGAAGCCGTCGGGAGCTTTCCTTATCACGACCGTATATTCCATCACTCTCTCCTCTTGACTAAATTGTAGCATACTGAAAAAAGTAATCACTTATCCGAAATAATTTTTTAACCTCACTTCTCGTAGCCTGTCTCAGAATGTCATTCTGAAGGAACAAAGCGACTGAAAGAATCTGGGGAGGGGTAGTTAAAAACCCCAACCACCCTGAGATTCTTCACCCGCCCTGAGGCGGGCTCCAGAATGACACTATCACTGACTCATTGATTTGTCCGCACGCATATATGAAAGGGGGAAAAAAAGAGCACTCTTCTCCTGTCATGCTGGAGTCTTTCACATAGGGAAAGATGAAGCATCTCAGGGTGGGGTAGAGATTTGAAGCAGTGAATTTTTCCCTTTTGTAAAGGATCTGCTTTAGGCTTGGATAATAATAAAAATTACTTTTGTGATGATCACAGACGGGGGTCATTAGGGTTTAGCTCTTTGTATATCATACGTGCCTTGTCTTTAAGATTGTTAGTTTCATTAATCTGTATCTTATGCAGTTCAGATTGCCGACCCCAAAGCCAAGTATAGAAACCCTCCAACTGCTTGAAATACTCGGTTGCAAAGGGTAATATTGCTAATCCATTTGGCATATTTTTAAGTTCTACCTTCGCTCCTGGAGACCATCCGTCCCAACTCAACAATGAGTGGAGGGGTATATAAAAGATCGATTCCTTGAATTTAAGTGGTTCTTTGAGTTGGTCTCGTTCAATCAATGTACGGGATGCTATCGGGGGTAAACTTACATGAAGGCAATATTTGCGTAATCCTTGGGCTACCTTATGGTGGGGTTTGCTTAGAATTAAATCATGTACCTTTGTATCAATCTCTTTGTTGAATGCATGACTCGCATATAAATGTTTACGATGTCTTCGCATGTGGTCAATAAGGCTAAACGCAGCTGCAAGGAAGTTATGAAGCCTAGTTAGGATAACCTCGAATACTTCATTCAATACATCTCTTTTTGTGATGTCATGTAAGATGATGATAGCCTTTTCTTGCTGAAATGCATTAATAGTCTGTACTAGTTCTTGGTAATTTCTCTTGACGAGTCTAAGGCTAGCTTGCATATTGAGAATTTCCCTAAGAATCCGCTCGCCCTCAGATTGTTCTATTTCGTTAATGAGTTTCTGTAACTCTTCAAAATTTCTAGTTCTATTCATTCAATCCTTCTGTTTATTTCAAAACTCCTAGCTCCACTCCCCCGCCTTTGGCCAGATGCGGGAGAGTTCCTTGACCAGGAGTTTGTGTTCGGGTCTCTCCAGGTTTTTGTCTTTTTCAAAGAGCCTGGACGCTTCGCTACGGGCGACCTCCAGTAACCCTACATCGGAGAGTTTTGCCATTCGCAGGTCGGGTAAGCCACTCTGCCGGGTGCCGAAGAACTCTCCCGGCCCTCTCAGCTTCAGGTCCTCTTCAGCTAGCTTGAAACCGTCCTGGACACCCTCAATGATATCAAGACGCTGCCTAGCTACCTCCGAAGGATTTTCTGCCAGCAGCATACAGTAGCTCTGCTCTTTCCCCCGTCCCACCCTCCCCCGGAACTGGTGCAACTGCGAGAGTCCAAACCTGTCAGCGCTCTCGACCAGCATTACCGTGGCATTGGGCACATCGATACCCACCTCCACCACCGGTGTCGCCACCAGGATATTCAGTTCGCCGGAGTGAAAGCGGCGCATCACCTCATCCTTTTCCTGGGTAGACAAACGCCCGTGCAGCAAACCCAGCTTTAACTCGGGAAAAACCTCCTGCGACAGCCTTTCGTACTCGATAGTCGCCGCCCTTGCCTGGATAACCTCTGACTCTTCGATTAAAGGACAAATAATAAAAGCCTGACGCCCACCGGCGATTTGACGGCGTATGAAAGCGTAGGCGCTATCTCTTTGTGCCGGCTTGAGCCACTTTGTCTTCACTGTCAGTCTCCCCGGTGGAAGCTCGTTGATAACCGAAAGGTCAAGGTCGCCGTATAAGGTCAAGGCTAGAGTTCGCGGGATAGGCGTTGCCGTCATTACCAGAATATGAGGATTAAAACCCTTTTGGCGCAATGCGGAACGCTGTTCAACCCCGAACCGGTGCTGTTCGTCAATAACGGCTAAGCCTAGCTTCTGAAACTCCACTTCCTGTTGAATGAGGGCATGGGTGCCGATGACAATGTCTATTTCATGGCTAAGAATCAATTGCTGGAGTTCCCGTTTTCTCGCCGCAGTTATTGCCCCGATAAGCAATGCCACTTTTACCGGGTGGGACAGTAAGCCTGAATAGCTGTGTATATAGTCTTTGCTCTCTTCTGGGTGCCCGGCTCGGGAGAAAAGCATATTGATGGTCGCAAAATGCTGCTCGGCGAGAATTTCAGTGGGTGCCATTAGAGCTCCCTGATAGCCGTTTGCCGCTGCCATGAGCAAGGCGGCGGTAGCGACTACCGTCTTGCCGCTACCAACCTCACCCTGAAGCAAACGGGACATCGCCCGTGGTTTCTCTAGGTCGGTCAGTAATTCCCTGAGAGCTCTATCTTGAGCCGCGGTCAGCTTGAAAGGTAGAGACTTGAGGAAGGCTTCCAGTACCGTTTTCTTCGTGCTTATAGGGTAAGCTGGCTGGCCTTCCTGCCAGTCACGCTTCTTACTCAGTACGCCCAGTTGGAGGAGGAAAAGCTCGTCGAAAGCCAGACGCACCCTTGCCCTGCCTTTTAGTATCTCATCTTCTGGGAAATGCGCCTGGGTTATTGCCTGGGGTAATTCCAGCAGCTTTTGCCTCTCCCTCAACTCCGGTGGCATAAAGTCCTCTACCTGCCACGCCCACTGGTCGACAACCTCTTTCATCAGTTTTCTCACCTGGCGTGGTCGTAGTCCCTGAGTGAGCGAATACAGGGGAACAAGGCGCCCGACGTGAATTAACTCCTTTTCTTCAACCAGTTCCCACTCCGGAGATTCAAAGACATGCCGTCCTTTATATAAACTCACCCGGCCGCTGATGACCACGCGGGTATTGGTCAACAGTTTCCTGGCCAGGTAGGGATTATTAAACCATACTATTCTGACGTTGCCTGTCTCATCACCGACAATAGCCTCAGTACTCCTCCTGCCGCCGAGCCTGGTCTCCTGAGCCTGCCATACGTTAGCGATGATGGTCTCTTCATTGCCCTCAGTAAGTTGCGAGATTGTCTTCCTCTGGCTATAGTCAAGGTGACGGTGGGGAAAGAAATAGAGCAGGTCTCTAACTGTCCTGACACCGAGTTTGCTAAACCTGGCTGCCAGGCTGGAGCTGATACCTTTGACAACCGTAATAGGTGAATCAATAGACTGAGGAGCTACTATTCTACTCGTCTTTGGTTTTCGGGTTGGTCTCCCGGCTTCTGGAGTTATTTGAGATTCGCCCGTCTCCTGTTTCTTCCCTTCTACTTCAGCCAAAAAGACAAGCACATTCTCAATCCATTCTTTACGTTGCTCTCTGGGCTTTGAAGTATATTCAGGATTCCCCAGATGTAACCTGTGGAAATGATTCAGTAGTTCTGGGGTGTTTATTGACTCTAGGGCTTGACCGGACCAGTTATGGAGGAATTTATCCAAGCCCCCAATTACTGCTGAATCTACATAGCCCTTATTACCTTCAAGCTCGAGGATTTTCCGCAGAGATTCAGCATTTAGCGACAAAGTAATGCCTCAAATCAACATATCATTCTCTATTTGTCCCCTAACACGCTAATCACAAGGAGACTGGGACCAGTATGGGTGCCGATGACTGGTGTTGCCCTGGTGAAGTAGATACGCTCTTTAGGAAACTTGGCATCTAACCTTTCCGCCAACATCTCAGCCTCGTCACGGTCAGTGGCATACTCTAAAGCCATCTCTTCAATGTTAGAGTAGCTCATCGCAAAATTATATAACTGCTCTATTGCTTTAATCCGGGAGCGCTCTCGGGCAACAGGAAACACCTCGCCATCCTTAAGTCCTATTACGGGGTTGACTTTTAGCACTGACCCCAGAAAGGCCTGCGCTTTGCCGATGCGTCCTCCCCGTTTGAGATACTCCAGAGTATCAAAAGCCCCCAGCAGCCCTACACGAGACATATTTCGATAGACTACTTCCATTACCTCATCAAGACCAGCTCCTGCTTTCGCCGCCTTGGCTGCCTTTATCGCCAGAAATCCCTGTGCCATCGCTGCCCACTGTGAATCGACAACTTCAATCCGGCACTTCTTTTTCATAAGTCCGACACTCTGTAGTGCTACTTCGTAGGTGCCACTAAGCTTGGAAGTGAGAGTGATGACCAGGATTTCATCGGTCTCTTCGGCCAGCCTGTTATATGTTTCAGCAAAGTCACCGGGTGATGGTACCGATGTGACCGGTAGGACTTCGCTTTTCGTCAGCATCTCGTAGAACTGATCAGCCGTCAGGTTAATGCCATCACGATAGACCTGGGTACCGAACCGGACATGCAACGAGACTACCGTGATCCCAAGCTCCTGTGTTACCTGAGGGGGCAGGTCGGCAATACTATCGGTAACAATTTTAACCGTCATTGGTTATTTTCAATGCCCTTAATTAGCTTCTTTCTGCCTCAAGAACAGTAACTGCTATAGCACTTGGGCCACCATGGGTGCCCAGCACTGGACTGACCGTTGACCTGTAGATACGTTCTTTTGAATAAATCGTACCAAGACGTTCAGCCAGTCTATCAGCTTCATCGGGAGTGGTAGTGTACTCAACAGCTAACTCTTCAATGCTGGCAAAGCCAGCGACAAAAGAGAAAAGATAGTCCATACCGGCGGCGAGAGACCTCTTCCTGGTCAGAGGAGCCATCTCGCCATCTTTTACTGTCAGTATCTGTTTTATCGATAGTACTGAGCCGAGTAACTCCTTGGCTTTACCGATTCGCCCGCCCTTGGCGAGGTATTTGAGGGTGTCAAAATAGACGATAAAATGCGAACGGTTCATAGCCCCACGCACCAAATTAGCAAGCCCATTCAGGTCTGCTCCGGTCTGGGCTTTCTTAGCGGCAGCGATGACTATCAAACCCAGTCCCATCGCTACTGTTTTCGAGTCGATTACCTCAATACGGCATTTTTTACTGACCATACTCTTGGCATTCATAGCTGACTCATAGGTGCCACTAAGCTTACTGGATAGTGTGACTACCAGAATTTCGTTGGTTTCCTCCGCCAGTTTATCATAGACCTCAAGAAAAGCCGCCGGAGTGGGCTGAGTGGTGGTGGGCCAGACAGTACCATGTATCAATCTGTAGTAGAATTCATCCGTGGTTATAGTAACCCGGTCAAGGTATTGTTCGTGACCGAACAATACTGTTAGTGGAACAATAGTAATTCCCAGTTCTTCAGCGATATCACTGGTGATGTCGGACAGGCTATCGGTAATGATTTTCACAGCCATACTCAAAGTCCTCCGTTATTATTCTATTGAGACAATATAATTATAGTAAGGCTGACCACCGCGGACGACTTCAACCTGGATTTTAGGGTAATGCTCACGAATACTGGCACTAACCTGCTCCGCTTCAGCCAGTTCAGTGTCTGATCCGTAGTAGATGGTAATTATCTCAGAATTTCTTAAATCAAGCTTGGCAAGCATTTTTCTAAGTGTGTCAATAACATTATTACCAGC
>CAYOHA010000156.1:0-6272 GCA_964403625.1 uncultured Dehalococcoidales bacterium
CATCCTACCATAGACAGAATCATTTTTTCGATGCTATAATCTGCTTCATTAATATATCATATATATATATTTATTAAACTAATTTTCATCGACTATAATTATAGAGAAACAAGAAACACTACAAATACATAGATAAGAACCTTGAAGAGTCGTCTCATGATTATGCCTATGAAAACAATAGGGAGAATATGCCATTAAATATCTGGAGAGTATAGATGTCAAACTTTATCAAATTACCACAACAAGCATGGCATGGTCCTAAGGAACTCGAGTTATCCCTGCCTGATAGTTGGCAAATTGAAATATTCAATATGGCAGGCTATGATCGTCCAGCGATAACAGATAAGCAAATAAAATATGCATTAACCAATCTTATTGGTTCACCCCCTATTAGAGAAACGGCAAGAGGTAAAAAGGAGGTCATAATAATATTTGATGATATTACCCGTGTCACTAGGGTGTACCGGATAATACCATATTTGCTTGAGGAGTTAGCGGAAGCAGGCATCCCAGACAGTAATATCAGGTTTATTTCAGCAAATGGGGCCCACGCCACGATGGACAGGAGCCAGTTCGCTCAAAAATTAGGTGAACCAGTCATGGCCAGATTTCCGGTTTATAACCATAACCCTTTTAATAATTGTACATATGTTGGTACTACTAGCCGCGGTACAAAAGTTAATATAAATACCGAATATGTACGATGTGATTTTAGAATTGCCATTGGCTCCATTATTCCTCATTCATTTACCGTATTTAGTGGCGGTAGCAAAATGATCCTACCAGGTATTGCATCCTTAGATACTATTTTACACAATCACAGTCTCAAAAGTGATCCTACAACCAAGAATAACTATGATATAAATCCTATTCACCTTGATATGGACGAGGCAGCCAATTTAGTAGGTCTCGATGTTAATATTGAAAGTATAATTAATCTTTGGGGAGATTCCGTGGAAATTTTCGCTGGAGAACTAAAGCAGTCCCATACTGTTGGTATTGAAGCTGCCAAGTCTCATTACTTGACAAAAAAGGCAGTAAACAAAGATATTGTTATCGCTAACACTTATGCCAAAGTCACCGAATTTACAAACGGCCTTGCCACCGCTTTCCCTTCAGTAAAGCAAGATGGAGGAGATGTCGTTATAATTTGCAATTCTCCTTTGGGACAAGCTCATCATTATATTCTTGGACCCTGCGGTAAGTTGATAGAAAGCCTACGGAGCATCAAGACACTAATACCTTCACATATTAATCATCTAATTGTCTACACTCAGTATCCTGAAATCGCTAGTTTACAATATATTGAAAAATCGCCTAAGTTAATTATGCTGACAAAATGGGAAGATGTAATACAAATCCTTCAAGATATTCATGGAGACAATGCCAGTGTTGCTGTATATCCGAATTCAGATATTCAAATTTTTTAACGACAAGTAGTGAATTCTACGTTTGGAATTAGGTGTCTAATATCAATCATTTTTCGAAATTATGGCAACCGTTAAAAAGGTTTACTCTAGTTTTTTATCGATCGACTTTATTATTTATTAACAGTGACCAAATTAAAATAAAAACAGACCCTTTGCAAACAGCATAAATCTAATGAGCATAGTATGAAAATTTTCAATATGTTATCATTTGAAAATAGTATCGTAACACATTTTGTATCAAGTCCGTTAAGTAAAGATTATGCCAGGAGAAAAATACAATGGATAAGCCATTTTTTTCGGGTTTCCACCATGTGGCACTGGTAGTAAAAGATCTAGATAAAGCTATCGCCTATTATGATAATTTGGGTGTAGGGCCATTCATGTCACCACCGATAAAACCTGTCAAACAAACATGGTTGGGTAAAACCATACCTGTGGGTTCTTTTAAACGTAAGGAAGTAATGGGTAAAATGGGGACTGCCTGGCTGCAGTTATGCCAGCCTCTTGGAGGTGAATCTCCGTGGCAGGAATTCCTCGATACCAAAGGTGAGGGAGTCCATCATATTGGCTGTATAGTGGATGATATTGAAAAAGAAGAAGCCAATCTAGTAGAGAAGAAAATTGAAATCATACTGAGTTCAAGGTTTGAAGGGGGTGGCGGTTCTTGTTACGCAGATATGAGTAAGTTTGGCGGTATTCTCGTAGAGCTTATCCAACGTCCCAAGGGTATAACAGATTAGCGAAACATAGGTGCATACAACTTTAGCAGAAGTCTTTCATTATCTTAATTTTATTATGGAGGTGAATAGTTAATGACATCCGAGGCTGAAATTAAGAAATATCAGGAAGAAAATTTACAACTCAAAAAGCAGATTGAGGAACGGACCGGCAAAACCACCGAACAGCTTTATGCTGAAAGAGCCAAACGAGTCCGGGACGTAATCGAATTAAAAGAACCGGACCGGGTACCTTTTTTTCTTTTCGGTGATGCACATAGCTATACTGGAATTCCCAACTCGGCCGCTTACTACGACCCCATCCCCTTCAAGCGAGCAATGCGAAAATTTGCCGTAGACATGGAACCCGATATAGCCGAGGGCGGATTTCCTTCCTCCGGGGCAGCGATGACCGAACTGGATGTTAAAAATAGATTATGGCCCGGCGGACCGCTACCGCCTGATTGTGAAATGCAGGCTATCGAAGGCGAATATATGAAGGCAGACGAGTATGATATGTTCCTTAATGACCCTTCGGGTTTTATGATCCGCCGCTATCTTCCCCGTATATACGGGGCTTTGATGCCTTTAGCCAAACTGCCTCCCCTGGATAGTATGTACATGGGACTTGAAGGTCTGACGCCGCTCTTTGCCAGTCCGGATTTTGTCAAAATGGCCAAACATCTAGTCGAAGCCGCGAAGCATATAGAGAATTTCCGTAAGATTATTATGGAGACCAGTGGAGATCTTGAGCAGCTAGGCTTCCCTCCATTCGCTGGATTCGGTGCTGGAGGGGTCGGCGGAGCGCCCTTTGATACTATTTCGAGCTCACTGCGAGGAATGCAAGGCTCCATGCTTGATATGTACCGTCAGCCTGACAAACTACTACAGGCTTGTGAAGTGATCCTGGAAAGGCGTATGGCTCGCGCCAGGCCGGCTGACACCACAGCAAGAGACTATCCTCAGAGAGTCGGCATGCCTCTCTGGAGGGGTGACCCGTCCTTTATGTCTGAAGCGCATTTTTTAAAGTTTTACTGGCCGGGATTGAAAAAAGCTTTACAGATCCACGTCGACCTTGGTTACGTGCCGGTACCATTCTTTGAAGCTCCATTCGGTGACAGACTTAAATACCTCCTTGAACTGCCCAAAGGAAAAGTATTAGCTTCTATAGATGCTGCAGATATAGGCGTAGCAAAGAAACTTCTGGTAGATCATACCTGCCTGTTGGTCCGTGGCCCTCTAGCCAGTAGGGTTTGGTCACTCAATCAATTAGATTCTTTCCTCAAAGACCTTATCGATAAATGGGGCAAGAAAAGCGGTCTTATTCTAATTTTCCATATGCCGGATAAAGCGAAAACTGAAGACATGCAGGCTGTGTTGAAATCATTTAAGGAGTACAGCCGGTACTAAAGCGCATTATACTTATACTTTTATTGAGGTTTTTTGCCACCCATGCCGTAAACTTCAAATAGTTTTGCCGCCTTGATAGGGTCACTTTCGAGGAAAACTTTGACTTTTTTATATCCTTGTTTTGATCAATTTCAAGCTGATAAAAGACGTTCATTTTCAATTCAACTATTAATTCCCCGGTCACTCGATTAATAGCTTGTGTCATAACCAGCCCGCCTACATCTTTCTGCTTCTCATCAACAAACAGGTATTCCAATCAGGGGCGATTCTGGTGGTGATAGTTAGCTTAATCGTAGCCCTTGGTGGTTGTTCATGGTCTCAAGAGCCTGGTGGTACTTCATCATCTATTCCAGACTTTGAAGGCGAAAGCTCTGGTTCCATTGCGGGAGAACCCGTCCAGCCACAAGTCCCTCCGAATACAATGACACCAAAGGTAGACACTATGCCTGGTTGAAAGATTTCATGGAGACTTGCAAAGAGAGGCTCATCCGGGATACCGTCCGAGATGTCACCCGCAACGAGGTACAGGAGCCCAAACGCGACAATGCCCGCCTCAAACAATTGGTAGCCGAACTATCTCTCCAGGTCCATGTCCTTAAAAAATTCCATTCTTGGTAATTTGATGCGTCAATTGAATTATCGTTTAATATCCAATGATAGACATTGAAATCTAATCATTAACAGAAAAATCATCGAATGGGTGCGGTTTTTGTAGCGGAATAAAGATTAATGATCTTTAAGATTCGTTGAAATAGCGTTGAAACTTCACTGAAATTGCACAATTTGTGCCTATAGCAATTTGTAGCCACGCTAAAAAGTAGCAAAAGTAATGAGTATGCTAAGGAAAATCGCAATTAAGTTAGGACTGATAAAACCCCAATTTATGCCCATTCAGGCATTATACGAGGATTATTTAGCCTTTAAGTCCTTATTTGTACATTTCAAGTTACCAAATTGTGAAATGTTTGATATATTTATACAGGAGATTTTAAAGAATTAAGGTAGATTACTGTAAAGAAAGGATAATTTACGTGAAAAGAGCTGCTTCGAAAGTAAATTCAGAAACTTTAAGATCAGTTATCGGGCAATTGTCTTAAATTAATTACAGATTTTCCAAAATCACAAAAATGAAAAGTGGGATTTAACATTTCAAGCAATTGTTACCCAACAATCTGCTTTATTGTTATTTAACTTCTAATATCCAGCCTTCAAATTCAACTTGATCAGGCAATGATGAGTTTTTTATCAAAGACGTCGTTCACAAGGCTTTTGTTTCTGTTGATGAAGCTGGAACAGAAACAAAAGCAGCTACTATCGTAATAATGGATCTTAAGGGCATGCAAGGAGAGCTATTTAGAGTTGCTCTTGATCACCCGTTTATACACCTGATAGGAGATATTGAAACCGGCACGATCCATTTAATAGGGAATATGATGAATCCCGCTTTATAGTTTAAAAGAAGAACAAACTCCAGTCGGATATACACAAAAGCCCAACGGAAATCAACGTGTTGGGCTTTCCTATACTACCGTATCAAATAACGGACCCCGGAGTGTTTTTGAATACCCGGACAGATGTCCGGAAGCTCTATATTAACCGTCAGTAGGGTTTAGAGTCCAGGAGGTAAAATAACCCGCATAAAATCCTCAGCCAGACCAAACTCGGTGCCTTCAGCTGCCTTAAGGGCGAAGCTTTTAACAAATTTGAGGTTGCCCTCCAGAGCCTCTTCATAGCTACCCGGCGGGTTAACGTGTAATAGCCAGTCCTCAATTTGCGATCGATGGCACTTCCAGGCTTCCCATTTCACATCGAAGGTATTGGTGATATCCACCTTGTAGTTAGGGTTTTCTGCGTTCCAGTACCAGACTTCCTTAACATGATGCGGCTGTAAACCCTGTTGTAATAAGTCGGGAAATACATTGGGTGCTATAGCCATCGGCCAGGTAACCTCCATGACCATTCTCGCCAAATTTCTATGATCAGGATTATTCATGTATTTTGTTGTATGCGGGTCATGGGTACAGATTATCTGTGGGCGATAGGTCAATATGAGTCTGCATATTTCTTGACGCATCTCGAGGGTATCGGCGAGTCTTAGATCAGGCTGGTGTAGAAAGACCACCTCTTTAACTCCCAGTACTTTGGCCGCTGCTAATTGTTCCGCTTCACGCCTCTTGGTCAGGTCTTCAGGTTTTAATTTATGATTACTGCTTCCGCAAGACCCGTCGGTAACAGCGACAATGACAACTTCTTTTCCTTCACGTGTCCAGCGGGCAATGGTCCCGCCCACTCCACCTTCGGAGTCATGCATATGGGGCGAAAAGGTTAAAGCATAGACTGATTTATCCGGCATATTTTCCTCCATCTGGTCCTGATTATTTCAGGCTTGTAATTATATCTAACTGAGTGACAATTGTTAAAGTATATTATAGCCCTTTTCCTATCGTAGCGATATACTACCCATCGGGTATGTGGTCGTCAAGCGGTTGTAAGAGTTCAAACCGTTTATATCATATTGAATTATTATTGCTATCAGATTTTCTCTTTGTTGACTAATTAGGCGTAAAATTTCCTCACCACTAGACACAAATCGGGATGAACGTTTAAACGTAGGATTCTTGTAATTAAGCTAGGAGAACAATCTGGACAATTGTTACATTAAAAAATTTGGGTGATAGAAATAGACTAAGATAGCCAATGATTGGGTAGAAGCTGA
>CAYOHA010000157.1:0-6216 GCA_964403625.1 uncultured Dehalococcoidales bacterium
ATGAAGGACAGTACCCGCTAGCCACGGCTTTATCCCGCCCGCTGATGGCTAAACTGCTGGTAGATGTAGCCGTTGAAGAAGGAGCTTCGGCAATAGCCCACGGCTGTACCGGCAAAGGGAACGATCAGGTAAGGTTCGAGGTAAGTATTAATGCCCTGGCACCTGACCTTAAGATTATGGCACCGGCGCGGGAATGGGGTATGACGCGGGAAGAGACAATTAAATACGCTCAACGTAATGATATTCCGATTCCCGTTACCGTATCCAGTCCCTACTCCATAGATGAGAACCTTTGGGGGAGAGCTATCGAGTGCGGTGCTCTGGAGGACCCATGGATAGAACCGATGGAAGACGCTTTTACCTGGACAAAATCTCCTGACCAGGCTCCGAATAAACCGCAGTACATCGAAATCGGCTTTGAAGGAGGTATCCCGGTAAGTATTGACGGGCAGGAGCTTGATGGAATTACGCTGATCCGGCAGCTTAACGAAATAGCCGGTAAACACGGGGTAGGCAGGATTGACCACATCGAGAACCGTCTGGTAGGTATAAAATCGCGGGAAATTTATGAGGCGCCGGCGGCTATTGTCCTGTTACAAGCCCACCAGGCACTGGAGGCGATGACCCTTTCCAAGGACCAGCTGCGATTCAAACAGAAGGTCGCCCAGGAATATGCCGACCTTATCTATAACGGTCTGTGGTTCAGCCAGCTGAACCGGGACCTCTCTGCCTATATACTCAGCTCGCAGCGCTATGTTACCGGTAAAGTCAGGATGAAGCTATTTAAGGGACACTCTTCCGTTGCCGGACGGGAGTCTCCCAAGTCGCTCTATAATCTCAGCCTTGCCACCTATGACAAGGGCGACCAGTTTGACCAGAGTGCCGCCGCTGGCTTTATTCACCTGTGGGGGCTACCGGTAAAGACCCAGGCACAGGTGCAACTGCTGGGCGATAAAGAAGGTCCGCTCAGCATCATGGCACCGAAGGAAGAAAAGGAAAAGTAGAATGACTCACATTCGTGGGCGGTTTCAGAAGGATGCCGATGAACTGGCAGCGAAATATACCGCCTCAATCTCCTTCGACTGGCGGCTCTATCCTTACGACGTCAGGGGCAGTATTGCCCACGCCAGAATGCTGGCAAAACAGGGTATAATTTCACCGGAGGATGCTGACGCTATCATTAGCGGACTGGCTTCTATCAAAGAGGAAGTCGAGCAGGGTAAGTTCCAGTTCAAGCCGGAGATGGAAGACATCCATATGAGCATCGAAGCCAGACTCATCGAGAAGATAGGGGAGGTGGGGGGCAAACTCCATACTGCCCGCTCCAGAAACGACCAGGTCGCTCTGGATGTGCGTCTCTTTGCTAAAGAATCAATCAATGATACATTGCTCAGTTTGAAAAAGTTACAGCAGGCATTAATCAGCCTGGCAGAAGCTAATAAGGATATAGTTATGCCAGGATATACTCACCTTCAGAGAGCGCAACCTGTCTTATTTGCCCATCACCTGCTTGCCTATTTCGAGATGCTCCAGCGGGATGTTGAGCGATTTAGCGACTGCCTGAAACGGACCGATGTTATGCCTTTGGGAAGCGGGGCTGTAGCCGGTGTTGCCTACGATATTGACCGTGAGTTCCTGGCTAAAGAACTAGGCTTCAGCCAGATAAGCCAGAACAGTATGGACGCTGTCTCGGACAGGGACTTTATCCTGGAGTATGAAGCAGCCGCCGGTATCTGTATGATGCACCTTTCCCGGCTTGCCGAGGAGATTATCCTCTGGTCTTCTTCAGAATTCGATTTTATCGAGCTTGACGAAGCTTATGCCACCAGCTCGAGTATTATGCCCCAGAAGAAAAACCCTGATGTCGCCGAACTGGTCCGCGGTAAGACCGGACGGGTCTACGGTAGACTTATAGCTTTGCTGACGACGATGAAAGCCCTTCCGCTGTCCTACAATAAGGACTTACAGGAAGATAAAGAAGGTTTCTTTGATTGCGTAGATACCCTTCTCTCAAGCCTTGAAGTATTTACAGGTATGATTAAGACCCTTCAGGTGAAGGGAGAAAATATGAAGCGGGCAGCCGGACAAGGCTATATTTTAGCCACTGACCTGGCTGATTATCTGGTCAAGAAAGGGGAGGCTTTCCGCTCTGCCCACAGTATAGTGGCTAAGTTGGTCAGTTACGCCTTAGAAAAAGGCAAGTCTCTGAACGAACTGAGTCTTACCGAATATAAACGCTTTTCTCCCTTATTCGAAAATGACGTTCTCTCAATAACAGTAGAATCATCTCTGGCAGCCAGGAATAACATCGGTGGTACAGCGCCTGAACAGGTGGCAGAAGCGTTAAAGCGTGCTAAGAAGATAGCTGGTTGATTGAAAATCCATCTCCCCGCCTGCCGAAGCCTCGTGCGGCGGGCAAGCCTGACCCCCTTCCTTTAAAAAAGGAAGGGGGAAGTTAGAAAATAGATGGCACAAATAATAGTCCGTGTTAACGGGGTCCTAATCGAAGATGGTAAAATTCTTCTTGTTGAACAATATGTTTCTGAGACGCGTCGTTGGGCCCATCCCGGAGGAAGACCTGAACCTGGTGAAACGCTTGAGCAGGGTCTTATTCGTGAGTTTAACGAAGAGACCGGGCTCGATATTTCGGTTGGCGACCTCTTGTATGTCACGGACAGGATTAACAAGGACAATCACGTTGTTGTTATCTCTTTTATGGTCACCAAAACAGGAGGAAAGCTTGGCTCTGGAACAGGACCTGAATTCGCTACAGGCAAAATCAGAAGTGTCAGGATGATACCGATAAATGATTTGCATGACCTCGGGTTCTCGACGGAATATTGCAATCTCGTTAAATCTGGTTTTCCGAAAAGAGGTATTTACAGGAGTAATATACTGGACTGAATCAGCAAGTGACTCCGAGGACGAAATCGTAATTAAAAAACTCTTCCTTGAAAAAGAAAAGGAGGATAATCTCAAAATAGCTAGGGAGTATAAGAGGGGTAAAGCCCCGAAAAATGGAGAAAATGATTAGACCTGTAACTAAAGAAGATATTCCTGAAATAGTAGAATTGATGAAATCTGAGCCTGGTTTTTGGCACGATGATTGGCGAGAGGATGTGTTGGAACGAGTCATTGATTCGGAAGACTGTCTAGCCTTTTTATGGAAGGAGAATGAGCATGTTCTTGCGTTTGCTTCTGCGCATGATGTTGGATTTCTAGCTTATCTTAGTAATTTAATTGTTACGAGAACAGCTAGGAACAAAGGCATAGGTAGAAAGCTTATTCAAAATATTGAAAATGACCTAGTATCGCGAGGATGTAATGTAATAATGTCTGATGTTTGGAAGAATTCCGTAGGATTTTATAAATCCCTTGGTTGGTCTGAACCAGATGTCGTGTTATTAAGGAAGAGGTTGATTCAGGATTAAATAGTCATCACTCTTTGAGTGGCGTTCAAGAAAGGCTTTGCCCCTATTACAAAAATCTTCTCCTTCCCCTTGGCAAGGGGAAGGAGACCAAGGGGATGGGTTTACAGAAATTATAGGCTTAAATTACTAAAAACCTCTTGAGGGAGGTAATATATGTCGAAAAATAGACCGGAAGTAAAAATTGCCCCTTCAATTCTATCAGCTGATTTTGCTCGGCTTGGCCAGCAGGTAGCTGAAGCCACCGAGGCTGGCGCTGATTATATCCACATGGATGTTATGGACGGGCACTTTGTCCCCAATATAACCATCGGCCCGGCAGTGGTGGCGGCTATCCGTCCGCATACAAGATTGCCTCTGGACGTGCATCTTATGATTGAAGCACCGCAACAATATGTCAAGCAGTTTGCCGATGCCGGAGCAGATATTATTACCGTCCATATCGAAGCCTGCCCTCACATCCACCGTACCGTACAGGCGATAAGAGAACTGGGAGTAAAGACGGGGGTCTCAATCAACCCGGGCACTTCTCTGGAAGTGCTGAGTGAAATCCTCCCCTACCTCGATTTAGTTCTGGTGATGACGGTCAACCCTGGTTTCGGTGGCCAAACCTTTATCGAGAGTATGCTGGACAAGATTGCCCGCTTACGGGCTGAACTTGATAAAAAGAATTTAGCTACTGAGCTGGAGGTGGATGGCGGTATCAATGTTGAGATTGCTCCCAGTGTAGTCCAGGCTGGCGCCAGGGTGCTGGTGGCCGGGGCGGCAGTATTTAACTCAAAGCAGACAGTTAAAGAAGCAATGGAAAAATTACGAAAAAGTGTCTGGCGTTAAAAATAGAGTATACCGACCATTCTAGTATTTCGTTACAAAAATATCTATAAAATGCCAATCCGTTCTACCTTGAACTGAGAGGGCAAGGATAAGGGTTATATTCATTCTACCCCTCACCTTAATCCTCTCCCGCAAGAGGCGAGGAAACATGCAAAATCAATAATACAACTAGATACTAGGCCGGAAGGCAGATATAGATTGCTGGCTAGCTCAGGCTAGCCGTTATATTTTTGGTGGCTTTATGCTGAGTACGTATACATCTGGTGCAAAGGTTGAGCCGGGTTGGCTTGCCATTAATAAGAACCGTAGCCGGGTGAATATTGGGCATCCAGCGACGATTAGTGCGGCGTTTCGAATGGCTTACATTATGCCCGAACTGATGCGTTTTACCACATAAATCACATTTCACAGGTTTTCCCTCTTGACCATTGTATTAAATTTAGGTAATATGCTGTTATCATACTATCATAGAGAAACGAACTTCGCAAGGATTAGGTGTTATTAGCAATCTCAAGGATGGAGGAAAGTGATACAGGATAATTCTATTAATGGAAGAGAATTGAGAGAAATGCTGGCTACGGCCACTTCCTGGTTAGAGAAGAGTGCTTCGGATATTGATGCCTTAAATGTCTTCCCGGTACCTGATGGTGATACCGGGACTAATATGCTGCTAACCATGCGTTCCAGCATCGAAGAAGCCTTTCAGACCGGCAACTCCAGCGCTTTTGAAGTAGCCCAGGCTATAGCCAGGGGGGCTTTGATGGGCGCCAGAGGAAACAGCGGGGTAATCCTGTCACAAATCTGGCGTGGTCTGGCAGAAGGTCTAAAAGACAAGAAGACCTTCAACGGCAATGACCTGGCTGAAGCCCTTCAAAAAGCCTCAGCTATGGCTTATAAAGGGATAACTAATCCTGTCGAAGGGACTATTCTTACAGTGATTAGACAAGCTTCGGAGGCTGGCCGGGCACAGGTAGATGATAATGATGATAACGATCTTATATCGGTTATGGAAGCTGTGGTTGAAAAAGCCAGTGAGTCGGTGGCTAACACCCCAACCTTGCTTCCCGTGTTGAAGGAGGCGGGGGTAGTAGATGCCGGTGGGCAGGGTCTCTATACCATTCTGGAGGGAGCCCTCCGCTATCTCAGAGGTGAAGCGGAACAGATGCAGTTCCGTAAGCCCCTGATGATTGCCAGCAATATACCACAACCAACTAGAGTGCAACATGTGGCACCGACAGAAGAGGTCCCCTTCGGGTATTGCACCGAGTTTTTACTGAAAGGGCAAGAGCTTAGCCCGGATAAAATCAGGACGAGACTAAAGAGAGAGGGAGAGTCTCTGATTGTCGTTGGTGACGAGACCACGGCTAGAATTCATATTCACACCCTGGAGCCGGGTAAGGTCATTCGCTACGCTACTTCCCTGGGCACGATGCATCAGGTATCGATCCGGAATATGGATGAACAGTTCCAGGACTTTCTGGAGATGCAGAAAGCGCGTATGCCCGAGGTTGATATAGCCACGGTAGCTGTTGTCGCTGGAGACGGACTGGCTGATGTTTTTACCAGTCTAGGAACAACAGCTATTGTCCCTGGAGGACAGACAATGAATCCCAGTATTAAAGACATACTCCAGGCAGTAAAAACAGTGGCATCTAATAAGGTGATAGTTTTACCTAATAATAAAAATGTGGTGCTCACAGCCGAGCAGGTGAAGTCTCTGACCGATAAGATAGTCGAAGTAATACCAACGCAAACGATTCCTCAGGGTGTAGCGGCGTTATTGGCTTTTGACTACGAAGCTGACTTCGAAACGAACGCCCAGCTTATGCGGGAGGCAAAATCAGCAGTGAAAACAATCGAAATTACCCGAGCTATACGTTCGGCTCATCTAGATGGTCTGAGTATTAAGAAGAGACAGGTTATTGGACTTCTAGATGGAGAGCTATTAGCGGCT
>CAYOHA010000158.1:0-6196 GCA_964403625.1 uncultured Dehalococcoidales bacterium
AGAAGAGTAATCTCTACAGTTATATTAGAACATATGTGCTACCTTATCCCATAAGCCTTTCTTTGATTTCATATATCAAATCTTATCTATGAGGGTTCTAAAAATTGACTGCAAATTTAACACAAAACGAAAGAAAGCGTGGCGGTCAGAAAAGCAATCAGAATGCCCGTAAACACGGTTTCTATTCAAATAATCTTAGCCCCTGTGAAATGAGCCAGTCCTTGGAAATCATTAATCAGGAAGGCATTGACTATAATATCGCCGTCCTTCGGATCAAGTTACAGTCTTTCCTTCAAAACCATCCCATTCATCGTCGTGTATTCAAAGAATTCTCCCGCTTACTCGTAAAATGTTACCGTACAAAATACCAGCTAGACCGGACTGACCGCTACTACCTCAAAATGGTCATCGAGAGTATTCTGGAGCATTACTTTGGTACGTTATTCTGCCAGCCTGAATTACCCATTAATTTGAATGGATAATTCTAATGAAACGAATCATGCTTATTTTAATATTTGAATCCGGTGCCGGTAACCTTCTTATGCACGAAAAAGGACTATTTGATTTAAAAATAAAAAAGTTATTTTATAAAACGAATATCCAATACGGAGGTTTAATAATACTCGAGATAAAACAGGTCGTAGATTTCAAATCCTGTCTTACCTGCGTTCACCACAAGCTTTACTCCTTTTTGGAAAAAAGGTTGCGGGTTACTCCCGCCTGCCATAATCCTCGAGGGACGGCGGGCAAGCTCGCCTGCCAGAGTTCACGCCTGCGTGCCGTAATACACTTCGGTGTGAAAGCCGGGGGGACGGCGGGCGGGTCGCTTCGCTCACAAAGACAGAGGGTGGCGGATCGTTCAAAAGTGTCATTCTGGACTCCTTCCCAAAGGGAAGGGCAGAATCTCAGGGAGGGGTAGTACAAAACCCCCGCCAGACCCTGAGATCCTTCGTCCGCCAAAGGCGGACTCCAGGATGACAGAGGGTTGCAGATTGCTCCCGCCTACCAGAGTTCAGGACCCGCCTCCCGAGCCCTGGCGGGCAGGATGCTCCTTCAGAATGACATAGGGGAAAAGGGGGAGAGAAAATAGATTTTCAATTAGCATTCTCGACTTTTACTTGGTATAATTGGGTTAATTTTAGAGAGAACAAAGAAAAGGAGGAGATTTTTTTGGCTGATCCAAAGGAAGTAAGACGTCTTCAAGACCTTGCGTTGGAAATGCGCAAGAAATTACTCAACCTCTGCGGCAACTATGAAGGGGCGGTGCATATCGGAGGAGACCTCTCGATGACGGATATCCTTATCGGGCTCTTTCATCACGGCATGAATGTCAATCCCAAAGATATTAGAGACCCGAAAAGAGACCGGTTCATCCTGAGTAAGGGGCATGGCGCAGTCTGCATGTACATTGCGATGTCGTTGAGAGGATTTTTTGATTACGACGAAATTTTGCGTACATACGGTAAGCTGGACAGCCCCTACGGAATGCATGTCTGCAAAGTATACCTTCCCGGAGTTGAATGCTCGACCGGTTCTCTCGGGCATGGCCTCGCGGTGGCAGTCGGGATGGCTTTTTCCGCCAGGCAGAAGAAGCAAGCCCACCGTGTCTTCTGCATGATGGGTGACGGGGAGACCTGCGAAGGTTCGGTCTGGGAAGCGGCGAATACGGCGGGTTCCTATAAACTGGGCAATTTGATCGGCGTCGTTGATAAGAACGGCCAGCTGATGTCCAGTTACTCCGGTGAATATATGAGCTTTGAGCATTATGCCGACCGGTGGAGAGCCTTTAACTGGAATGCGGTCGAGATAGACGGGCACAATATGGGCCAGATTATCGATGCTCTTGATAATCTCCCAACTGTTACCAATGATAAGCCGACGGTGCTTATCTGCAACACCATCAAAGGTAAAGGGGTCTCCTTTATGGAGAAGGTTATTGGCTGGCATGCGGGTTCACTGAGTAAAGCGGATATGGAAAAAGCAATCGCTGATGTTGAGGCCGCTTACACTAAGGAAAGGAGTGCATCATAATGCAACCGAGAATGAAAATGACTTTTCACTTTGGTAGTTTTGCCTCGGCAAGGTCGGTTGTCGGTAGTACGATACTTGAGCTGGGCCAGAAACATGACAATGTATGGGCGATGGCTGCCGACACCGGCGGCGCCTTAGCCGCATTCAGAAAAGAATTCCCTGACCGGTTTATCGATGTCGGGGTGGCGGAGCAAAACCTGGCTGGCATCGCTGCCGGCCTGGCGCTTGAAGGTAATATACCGTTCATCGCGGGCATGATACCGTTTATGACCATGCGCGCCTGCGAACAGAACCGCACCGATGTCTGTTACCAGGACCTCCCGGTACGCTTCATCGGCACAGGTGGCGGACTGACTTCCGGTGGTGGCTCGACCCACAATGCGATGGAAGATATCGCCATCATGAAGTCAATGGTCAACATGACAGTCCTCTCGATTGGCGACCCGAATATGATCCGGGATATCCTCTTTTTAAGCATGACCCACCCGCACCCGTTGTATATCCGCCTTGCCCAGGGCAAGCAGGACCGTTTACTCTATGAGCCGGGCACTAAAGAATTTCTAATTGGCAAAGGGCTCGTGGCACGCGAAGGTAAGGATGCGACAATCATCTCTCACGGAGAGATGGTCTTTGAGTCTCTTGAAGTTGCAGATGCTTTAAAAGCAGAAGGGATCGACGTACGCGTTATCGATATGTATTCCATCAAACCTGTGGACAAAGAGCTGATTTTCCAGGCAGTAGAGGAGACGGGCAACATCCTGGTTCTTGAAGACCACCTCATGGAGGGCGGGCTTGCCAGTACCATCGCCGATGTATTCGTGGACGAGGGCGTTTACCCAAGAAAGTTCAAACGACTCGGCATTCCCCAGATATATGCCGGCTTTGGCAGCGGTCCGGAGCAGCGTAAAAAGTACGGCTATGATAAGGATGCCGCAGTTACCGCTATCAAGGAGATGCTGAAATAGAACAGCGGAAAGACAGTCCTTGCAGTGGCACTTTGATGTGATAAGATCATAGTACGGTCATAAAATAAGGGAATCAATAGCTTACCCCATATTTGATACACGATTCTTTTTATTTTCAAGGCTATCCGAAAATGTCATTCTGGAGGAGTCCTTCATAAAATGAAGGACTACGAAGAATCTCAGGGAGGGGTGATAAAAACCCCGCCCAACCCTGAGATCCTTCGCTTCGCTCCAGGATGACATTTCATAGTTTTCATATAACCTCAAATAGGATTTTTTTAGAGTGGTGCCAGCCTGTTTTTTAAAAACCTCTAAAATATTCTTGACAGACTCTCAGGATAAGGGTAGACTTAACTGCAAATTAAACATCAGAAGATCAAAATAAGACAGGAGGCTAAATGGCAATGAAAAAGAAAGTTGTCTGGATTCTGGTGAGCTTCTTGATGGTGCTATCCCTGGTAATAGCATCCTGCGGGCAGAAAGAAGAAGAGGAGGCAAAAGTAACGGAGGAGGGAGGACAGATAATTACAACGAAGGGAGAGGGAGAGGAGGAGGAAGAGGCGGTTGAAGAGGAGGAAGGCTTACTATCTCCGGAAACACCAAAATATGGCGGGTCACTTATCGGCACTGGCTTCGACCCTATGGGATTTGATGCGGGTATTATGCAGTCGATTATGATAACAGAAACCCGTATCATGAATGAACCGTTAATGATAGGAGACTGGTCAAAAGGGCCGGCAGGCACCGGACAGGTTGACTGGCAACTCGGTCATATGGGCATGGTGAGTGTGCTAAAGTGTGCTCTGGCTGAAAGCTATGAGATGCCCGATGATCAAACCATAATATTTCACATTAAGCCCGGGGTCCACTGGTGGAATAAACCACCGATGAACGGCCGGGAATTTACTGCCGATGATGCAGCCTGGAGTCTTAACCGAGAATGGGCAAATCCAAGGGGTTGGCCTCAGGGCAGCCTCCCAAAGGAGGAATGGCCAATATCAATTAAAGCGCTTGATAAATATACTCTAGAGATTAAGGTCCCTTCACAAGCACAGGGGAAAAATCTTCTCTTTTGCGGCTGGTATATACAGATGCTTCCCCCCGAGGTGGTCAAGCAATACGGTGACATGAACAACTGGAAAAATGTGGTCGGGACGGGAGCCTATATGCTGACCGATTATGTTGCCTCGAGTTCCTTAACCTACACGAGAAATCCCAACTACTGGCAGGTCGATCCCCTTCATCCGGAGAACCAGTTGCCTTATATGGATAGCGTCAAGTTACTGATTATTACTGACCTATCCGCCATACAGGCGGCTTTCCGGACTGGCAAGCTTGATATGTTAGGCGGCATTAGCATTGAGGACTTTGCACGGTTTAGGCAGACTAATCCAGATTTGAAATATTCCCAAACATTCCCCTGGATTCCTAAATATCCCTGCGGCAGGGTAGATAAGCAGGAGCTACCTTTTAAAGACGTAAGGGTCCGGCAGGCTATGAACATGGCGATAAACAAACAAGAGATACTGGATAGCTACTACCAGGGCCAGGGCACTATGCTGGGTTATCCTTTTGTCCCGAGTAAATCATTTGCCGATGTTTACGTCCCAGTAGAGGAGATGCCCGAGGCAGTCCAGGAATTGTTTGAGTATAATCCGGATAAAGCGAAGCAGCTTCTGGCCGAGGCGGGCTATCCTAACGGCTTCAAGACTAAAATTACTTGTACTCAGGGTGAGGTGGACTTCCTGTCAATACTCAGAGAGTATCTGCTTGATGTCAATATTGATATGCAATTGGACGTGGTTGAAGGTGGCGCCTACTTCGGTATGCTTAAGGGCAGGACCTTTGCGGAGATGATAACAGGCGACACCTACCCCTTTGGCTATTACAATATGGAGGAAGTACGTCCCGAGAGTATGAGCAACCCATCTTTCTGGGGAAGTGACGAGTCCAGGGCAGCCTATAATGAGGCTAAGATGTGGCTGGCAAAGGACGATGCTAAGGTTAGACAGGCAGTCAAAGCCGTAGTCCCACATATACTTGAGAATGCCTGGGGAATATGGTTGCCGGTACCATATGAATACTGGATGTGGTGGCCGTGGGTACAAAATTACCATGGTGAGACCAACTTCGGCCATATTTCTACGCATGAATACCGTATTTACATCTGGCTTGATCAGGTATTGAAGAAATCTATGGGGTACTAAGCCTGGCACTCTGTCAGGACAGTCAAACTAGGGGGCTGGAGGGTGTTGACCCTCCAGCCCTTTCTCATCTCTCAAACCTCTTCCCTCTCCCCTTAGGCAAGGGTTATGTATCATGAATATTGTTTTTCAGCCTTTTTATCATTCCCACGCAAGTGGGAATCCAGAAATTGTGCCTGACTAACCAACCTGGATTCCCGTTTTCACGGGAATGGTGATCTTTTAATACAAGCTCCTTACATAAGGTGAGAGAGTAAAGAAAGAGAGGGGCTTCGCCCCTCTTTTAAATCCCTTCCCTCTCCCCTGGGCAAGGGGAGAGGGATAAAGGGTGAGGGGTTAATTACCAATCTCTCATTTGACAGTCTTCAGGCGAGTCTGATATTATGTGCTTGGTAAAACTCAAGCAAAGAGGAGGTTATTTTGGATAGAGAAACAACGTCCGAAATTACAGCTAGAGGTAGAAGCAAAGGACAGGTCAGGTGTATGAATTGCCTCCAAAGGATTACACCACCTACGGGGGTAAAATCCATGAAGTGCTCTAATTGTGGCTTCGAATGGCGGATATCCTGGCTCTTCACTGACGTTCCCAGGATAAGAGGGCCGGTCTGGGAAGTAAACGATAAACTGACCAAAGAAGCCCAGGCTAAAGCAAAGAAAGGGAGTAATAAATAGATATGGCTTTAGATAGAAAAGTAGCTATTATCAATTTAACTACGGGCGAAATAGAGATTGAGCCCATTCCTATTAAGATACGAGAGATGTTTATGGGTGGCAGAGGGATTGATGCTTACCTGATGTATAACCATATACCGAAAGGTGCTGACCCTCTAGGACCGGATAATGCGTGTGTCATTAGCGCTGGATTTCTGAGTGGCACCCTTGCTTCCGCCACATCCAGAACTCATGTCGGGGGGAAGTCTCCACTTACCGGTTACTTCGGTAGCTGCAACGGTGGTGGTTTCTTTGCTCCGGAGATGGCTTTTGCTGGTTTTCACC
>CAYOHA010000159.1:0-6192 GCA_964403625.1 uncultured Dehalococcoidales bacterium
AAGCATCTTGATGGTAGTGGTCTTACCGGCACCATTGGGACCGAGCATGGCGAATAGTTCGCCTTTCCTGATACTCAGGTCAATTCCGTCTACCGCTATCAGTCCACCGAATGTCTTGGTGAGTTGGTGGGTCTGAATGGCGAAAGTTTCATCCCTTGTTCTTGCCGGTTTTGAAATTCCAGAACTCATTTTTATTACCCCTTTCTATTTGTTAGTCCTAGTTAGTTATAAAAATATACTTCCCCTGCTATTCCATATACCAGAGGAGAGTTACCCATCTTAGGCTTCTCTTTTAGTTGTTATATTTATTCATCGCTACTATCAAGCCTTCGGTAAGCAGACAGAGGGTGGCTTCACTAACCTTGGGTATGACCTGGGTGATGGCCTTCTTTTCCTCGGGAGTGAAATCACTGAGTACATAGGTTATAATGTCGGCATCGGTGTTTTCGCTTGAGCTTACAATTCCGGGCGGATGCCCGATGCCTACACGTATACGTAAAAAATCTCGATTATTCAGCTCCATTACGATCGAGTCAATGCCTTTATGTCCTGCCGAACCTCCGTCTTGGCGGATGCGGATTTTACCCGTGGGAAGGTCAAGGTCATCGTGGATAACGATTAAGTCATCAAGGCTGATTTTAAACTTCTTGACTAGTAGGCTTACCGACTGCCCGCTTCTATTCATATAGGTCTGGGGTCTGGCTAAGACGGCTTCCATCCCAGCCACTGTACCATTGCCTACTCTTGCCTGGCCCTGCTTTTTATTCAGGTTTATACCCTGCGTACGAGCAAAGTGGTTCAGGCACATAAATCCCAGATTATGACGATTATTGGCATATTTTCTTCCTAGGTTACCCAGGCCCACGATTAGTTTCATATTAATTAGGCTTTCTCTTCTAGAAGTCTAAGGAACTCTTCTTCGGTGAGTAGTTTTGTACCTAATACCTGAGCGCGGGCTAGCTTGGAACCAGGCTCGGCTCCTACCACCAGATAGGTAGTGCTCCTGGTAACATTGTCTTTAGCAGTACCACCGAAGGCTTTAATTCTTGACTCAGCCTCCTGCCTGGAAAGTGATTCTAGCCTGCCGGTGATAACAAATTCCGTACCAGCCAGGGGCAATTCTTCGGGCTTAATCGCCTTTTTTGGCTCAGGAAAAACATCAGCAGCCTTCAATTTTTCAATTATGCGCTGATTTTCTTCCTGCTGGAAAAATACGACCACACTCCTCGCAATCTCTGTCCCAATACCACGAATATCCATTAGTTCTTCTTCAGAAGTGTTCATTAAATCATCAATATTATCAAAGTAATTAGCCAGTAACTGTGCCATTTGTCCCCCGATGTGGCGTATCCCCAGAGCATAGATAATCCTGGACAGTGACCGTTTTTTACTATTCTCGATAGCTTTTATAATATTGCTGGCACTCTTTTCTCCCATTCTCTCCAGCTTCAAAAGGTCTTCCTTTCTCAGATAGTAAAGGTCAGCAACATTTTTAATCAGACCTTCTCTTAACAACATCGCACTCTGTGACTCACCGATACCTCTAATGTCCATTGCTCCTCGGGAAGTAAATAATTCGATTCTATGATGAACCTGGGCAGGGCAGGCAGAGTTAGAGCAGTAGTACATTACCTCGTCTTGAGGTTTCAATGCCTTAGAATCGCATACGGGACAAATTGCGTAATCTGGTATATAATGTTCTGACTTTATGCCTTTTTTATCCCAATACATTCTCCAGGTTTTTTCTATTAACGAGAAGTCCTTTCCGCGTTCAGGGTTTGTTTTGCTTTCAGGGGTTGGTCCAACTATCTCAGGTATCACTTCGCCAGCTCGCTGGATATAGACTCGGTCGCCCTCACGTATGTCCTTGCGCCTGATGTCATTTTCGTTATGCAGGGCTGCGGTTCTGATGGTTACTCCACCTACAGACACAGGCTCCAAGATGGCATAAGGATTGAGGGTACCTGTCCTGCCGACGCTGATACTGATTTCTTCCAGTCTGGTAGTACCCTGAATTGCGGGGAATTTATAGGCTATAGCCCATCTAGGCTCATGACCGACGTCTCCCAGCTGATCGTGGAGGGCTAGCGAATCTACTTTCACCACGATTCCATCAGCTTCGTAGGGGAGGCTCTCTTTCTTCTCTACCCAGCTACGGTAGTATCCTTCGACCTGGTCAATACTGGTAAGCAGGACATTATTGGAGTTAATCTTAAAACCCAGTGACCTGAGGTATTGCATAGATTCCCAATGGGTTTCAGGAATTGCCTTCGCTTCGGCATAGCCGAGGGCGTAGATGTAGATGTCAAGCGGGCGCTTAGCTGTAATGCGCGGATCAAGCTGGCGTACCGAGCCGGCAGCTGCATTTCTAGGATTAGCGAAGAGTGGTGATCCTTCGGCCGCCCTCTCCTGATTTAGCTTTTGGAAGCCGGCTTTAGGTAAAAAAACCTCGCCTCGTACCTCAAACCTGGGAGGGGCTTCTTTAGTTACAGATAAAGGGATACTTCTGATAGTCCTTAAATTCTGTGTGATATTTTCACCCCGAAAACCATCACCACGAGTAGCGCCAGTAATCAGCTGGCCATCAGTATAGGTCAAGGCTACAGCTAATCCATCAATCTTGTGCTCACAAGCAAGGTTGAATTGTTGGCCAGCGACTAGTCTTGAAGTACGGGTATACCAGGCTAATAATTCATCCTTGTTAAAGGCGTTAGCTAGAGACAATAACGGCAGCGGGTGTTCTACGACGCCGAAGGCTTCCAGAGGTTCAGCACCTACCCGTTGGGTAGGTGAGTCTGGAATAAGAAACTGGGGATATTTCTCCTCCAGTTGCTTCAACTCTCTCATTAACTCATCATATTCGGCATCACTAATCTCAGGACTATCCAGCACGAAGTAACGATAGTTATGATGGTTAATTTGAGTCCTTAACTGATTAATTCTTCCTTTTATATCCGGTAAGTTAGTCATACTGAATACCACCAAGTATGGCATAATTATAACATAGTCTGTAGTTGGTCAGAATATAAAAATATAAGATTTGCCGTTGCACTTTTTCCGTGGCATAGGGTAAACTAGAATAATTAAAACCTTAAGCCCTATGTGGCACCGGAAAAGGAGTCAGGGTAAGCGTGGCTGATGTTCGTCCCTTCCGGGGTGTTCACTATAATGAATCATTAATTAAAGATGTATCGACGCTTATTTGTCCTCCTTATGATATTATTACCCCGCAGCAACAGCAGAAGCTCTATCTTACGAGTGAATATAACTTTATCCGATTGGAGTATGGTAGGGGATTTCCTCAGGATACGAACAGAGACAACAAATATACCCGTTCAGCAACTACGCTAAAGGAATGGATAAAACAGGGCATTCTAAAAGTTGATGAAACTCCAGCCATCTACCTTCATGACCACTATTTCACTCTACAAGGAAAGAAATATAAACGCCGCAGTATCATTGCCCGTGTCAGACTGGAAGAGTGGGACAAGATGGTCATTCGTCCTCATGAAGGCACACTAACAGAGCCTAAAGGTGACCGGCTGAGTTTACTGTGGGCACTTCAAGCTAATACCAGCCCGATTTTGACTCTCTTTGAAGACCAGGAACAGCTGATTTCCTCAATATTAGCTAATCAAGAACGGAACAAGCCTTTTGTTAGTTATCAGGACACCAATGGGGAAGGTCATAATGTATGGGCTATTACTGATGCCGCGATAATCAACCAAATTAACAGTAGCCTGGAAAAGCAACCTCTTTACATCGCTGATGGACACCATCGATATGAAAGTTCTCTTGCTTACCAGCTTGAAAGGCAGGCTTATTTACCATCAGTATCGGGTGAAGAGGCTTTTAATTTTGTGATGATGTCAATGGTAGCTTTTTCGGACCCGGGGCTTATGATTCTTGCTCCTCACCGTCTGGTTCGTGGTATCTCAAGACCTGCTTTGGATGGACTAATGGCTAAGCTGACGGTATTTTTTGAAGTGGAGAAATTACCGCTGAGCACCCTTAGTATCTGGGAAAAGGTCGAAATTTTATTTGCCGAGAGAGAAAGGACTCAAATAATCCTTTTTGGTCTGGATACTGAGAGCCTTTTTCTGTTGACCTTGCGTGACCTGGCTGCTGCTAGTCAAATGATGCCTTACTTTCACTCTGAGTTATACAAAGGTCTGGATGTTAGCGTTGTTGACCATATAATACTGGAAAATCTTCTAGCGATAGGCAGTGATAAAGAAAAGACAAGCCTTGCCTACAGTTATGATATGGTAGATGCGGTGAACCAAGTACTGACTCAGGAATATCAACTAGCTTTGTTGTTAAGTCCAGTCAAACCAGAAGTGATCAAAGCTATTGCCGATGCTGGTGATAAGATGCCCAGAAAATCAACCTATTTTTATCCCAAATCGCCATCTGGATTAGTTTTCAATCAGCTAGTATAGTTATTATCCAGCCAGTAAAACTATTTAGAGTCTGAGAATATTCACGTGGAGATAATAATTAAAGATCAGGTTAAAAAGGAGAGTACAGGGTTAGAGTTGATACCTATCTGACGAAAGCAATGAACTCCTCCAGCAATCGTGAGGCTATCATTTGCTTTCTGTATATACACCAGAAGTCTCTTTTTAATATCACTCCCTCAACTGCGACGACCTTCACCAGACCGAGAGCAACACTCTTTTTAATGGCAAGATTTGACACAAAAGCAATACCCGACCTAGCTTCCAGAGATATAGGCCTACCAGAGGAGCATCTCCAACGATTTGAGGAACTGTGCCAGCGGACTAACGACATTATGCAGGGAGTGAGACGTTTAAGCCAGGACCTCCGGCCAGCAGCATTGGACCGCCTTGGCTTGCCGGCAGCACTGGAATGGCTAGCTTCCGATGCATCAGGATATTCGGGATTAGATATTAAGGTCAGTGTCTTCGGCAGGGAGCGCCGATTTACCGAAGAGGTAGAATTAGTACTATTCCGCATCGTTCAGGAAGCACTGAGAAATGTATGGAGGCATTCTCAAGCAACCAAAGCCGATATTTCGGTAGAGTTTAGTGAGAGTAACATTAAGGTAACCATCAGCGACAACGGTAAGGGTTTTAATCCTCTAAAAACAATGGATGACCTGGCAAAGGACGGCAGACTTGGTCTGGCTGGAATACAGGAGCGTGCCAGTCTGATTAACGGCACATTAATTCCGCAATCAAAACCAGGCATGGGGACAACTGTAACTATTGAAGCTCCAATTTAACGAACTACTTTTTTCTTATTCACAGATGTCTAGTAGTTTTCCACCATAAGTTCGTAGTAACTCTGGGGAAAACCGCAGGCAGGGCATTTCTTTGGAGCTTCGGTACCTTTATGAACATAACCGCAGTTACGGCACTTCCACCTGACCTCTTTATCCTTCTTAAAGACCTTACTTTCCTTCAGGTTCTTGTGTAGAGCGAGATAACGCTTCTCGTGTGCTTCCTCTACCTCGGCTACTTCTCTAAAGAAATCAGCAATCTCAGTGAAGCCTTCTTCACGGGCTAAACGCTCAAACCCGGCGTACATATTGGTCCACTCGTAGTGCTCGCCATCGGCGGCTGCCTTTAGATTTGCTGCAGAATTTCCGACTCCCTTGAGGAATTCAAACTCCTTTTTAGCATGTTCTCTTTCATTCTCGGCTGTCTCCAGGAAGATACCAGCGATTTGTTCGAAGCCTTCCTCTTTAGCTATCGCAGCGAAGTAGGTATATTTATTGCGTGCCTCTGATTCGCCAGTAAAGGCGGTTCGTAGATTTTGCTCGGTTTTGCTTCCCTTTAACTCCATTTCCCCTCCTTTGTGAAATACTGTTAAGCGTAATTATGCTCTTTGTGTTTTTCGGCAATAGCTATTGCCAGGTTATCCAGTGCCTTAAAATCAGCTTCTTTCGGAAAGCCTTTAGCTATCACCGTTGTCAGTATTTCTACCTTGAGGTTAGGAATCATAGCGGCAAGTTGCTCGACAGTCTTCCCTCCCCAGCTATAAGAACCGATAATGGAGATAAATTTAATGTTTGGTCTCAATGCGTTAGCCAGGATAGCGGCGTAAGCAACAGCTGGATGAGGTCCGGCGTGAACGGTGGGTACTCCGATAACGACTGTCGCTGCATCCACTAAAGCCATCGCCATTTTCCCGATGTCCGTTACAGCAAGGTCAAACTGCTTTACC
>CAYOHA010000160.1:0-6166 GCA_964403625.1 uncultured Dehalococcoidales bacterium
TTAACTCAATAAAAGAAGACCAAACGACCGATGGGAAGAAGTAGAGCATCTCCACCCCGTTATCGTTCTTCCAGCAGGTGCCCTTGCCTTCAATGCGGTTGGTGAGAGCATGACGTTTTTCGGGCGCAGGAGCGCCGGTATCAACATAGCCAAACATGAAATGGCGCCATACCTCGCGTTTGTCCGGCTCGAACCCGCAAAACCACAGCTCGAAAGCGGTAACAAGGTTTGTCTTTGTATCATAGACAATGCCGTAGCCGCGTACGGTATCCGGTATCATGTGCGTAAAGAGGATAACCTCGTCAAGTTCCTTGGCCGCATATGGCGCAGCCACAACCGCGGCTCCACCCTCCGAGAAAGTAAGTCTATCTTTCGACTCGAATTTGTACTCAAGTGTCGGTCCCTGATCAAGTACAATTTTCAAGGATTTTCCGGAAAGCGCCTCAGAGAGCGGGGAGGCACTCTTGGCCACCGGTGTCGGCTTGAGTTTTGCCGAAACCTGCTCGGTAGTCAGCGGTGTGTACTTGTTATAGAAAGTAGATTTAAAGAAATTCATTAGGCTTTCTCCTTTCAAGTATTTCTCTCAATTGCCATGGTGTTCAGCTGTAAGTATCCTGTTTTTTCTTCTCTTCTTGTCATTGAGTGCCTACCTATTGAAGGCTTTGGGTTTTGCTCCATTCTACATCTTCGCAAGTCACTGGGACAAGAGCTGCCGTAAGCGCACACTACCCTCTCTTGCTGAGTATGGTGATAAAGGTTAGTGATATTAACGGCATTCTGATTGAGATTATAACTGACATCCTGATACTCTGGAAGAAAAGATTCTCAATTGTACCATTCAGATATATTGCTAAACGCTCTTCTGCTTCCATCTGCCCAGTTTAAAGTATATTGCGTAGCTAATTGCCATCATTACCGTGCCACTTACTATCGCCCAGTATGTCCCGTAAACACCGAGACTGGTATGTTGTGACAAGAAGAAAGCTAACGGGATCTGAATACCAAACACGCTTAAGAGGACAACCAACATCACCGGCAGCGTATCGCCGACGCCATTCAAGCACTGTTGCAGGACAACAGCATAGCCAGAGACCATATAAGTCACTACCTGGATTCTAAGGAAGGCTTTACCTACTTCCAGGACTTCAGACTCGTTATTAAAAATACTGATTATATCCTTACCCCAAAACCAGACTATAAGCGAAGAGACTGCCATAATAGCCGTATATACACCAGCGCCAAGCCAGCCACTCTTTTCAGCTCGTTCTGATTGCTTAGCTCCAAGGTTTTGCCCGGCTATTACCCCTGATGATTGTCCGATCCCTCCCCCAACGATGTTTGTAAGCTGGGTTACCTGCTGAACCAGCGTATGAGCCGCTGTTGCTATTGTACCAAAGGGCACTATGAACCAGATAAGCATTACTTGACCGAAAGACTTTTCTATACCCGTGATCGATGCTGGTACTCCCACTTTCAGGATACGCCATATTATTTTAATGTCAAAGTGAAAATCTTTGAAGTTTAACCTGAGCCGGGTACGCCCACTGAGAAGAACCCAGAGCCCTAAGGCTGCCCCAAGACAGGCAGAAATAATACCAGTATATGCCGCTCCACTTGTTTCAAGGCGCGGGAATATCCACCAGCCAAAGACAAGGAAAGGGCAAAGAATAATGTGGAAAAGTCGGTAGACGATGGTTATCTTCATAGGATTTATTGTGTCTCCTGAATATAGCATGGTGCCTTCATTCTGCCTTACTAAACCCATAGTGAAAATACCTATGAACTGTATCCGCAAATATGGTGCACCCTGCGCTACAGCTTCAGGGGACAGCCCTATCAACCTTAATATTGGTCCAGCTAAGATAGCGCCCAATATTCCTACGACGGCAGCAAAACCGATGGTGATAACATAGCCCTGTAATGCTACATGATTTGCTCCACGGCTATCTCCGGCGCCAACAAAACGGGCAATCATCGCTCTCGTACCCTGATCAAGGCCCATTTTGAAAGCGTCTAAAAGCGACACCAGCATCGAAGCGACACCAACCCCAGCCACAGAAGCAGCCCCCAACCTCCCTACCCATATCATATCGACAATCGCTCCTGAGTTATTTAAGGCACTGGTTATCATAACAGGCCAGGATAAAGACAGAATATTCCTGAAAAGATTACCTTTCGTCCAGTCCCTATCGAAGGCTACATTTCTTCTTCTAGAAGCCCCGGTTCTCTCTGTCGTCTTATCCATTATTTTGTCTGTTTATCCATACGGTTGAATAAAACCTTTTTCGCGCCCGATACTATAGCTACCAATCTCTCATTTAACAGTTGTAAATCCAATTGTAACACTGATGTCCTTAGAAATTAAAACAGAATGATTCTGTAGCTATTAAGAAGGAGCTGTGTGTGTTAGTGCAGTCGGCGCTCTATTGTGGTAATATTTGGAAAATCGCATACTAAACAATTGAAAGGAGGATTATGACCAGTCTTCGTTCATCAACTCAGAAAAAAGAAATAAAGGCTTTAAGAGAAGAGATCAAGCAAAAGATAGGTAAAACACCCGAACAACTTTATGAAGAGAGGGAAAAAAGGGTGAGAGATTCTATTTACTTGAAACAGCCAGATAGGATACCGCTCTTTATCTTCCCCGACCCCTGTGCTCACTACAAGATACCCCAGTCCGCCGCATACTACGATCCTGTTGTTTGGAGACAAGCTTTGATTAGAGAGATCCTGGATTTTGAACCAGACATGACCAGCGGAAGCTTTAGTACTTCGGGAGAGGTTCTCACAACCCTTGATGTTAAAAATAAACTCTGGCCTGGAGGCCCGCTGCCCCCTGATTATGAATATCAGTTCATAGAAGGGGAATGGATGAAAGAGGATGAATATGATCTTTTTCTAAAAGATCCCGCTGACTTTATGATACGTTACTATCTACCGCGCCTTTACGGAAGTTTGGCACCGCTCACCAAACTTCCCTCGATCAGCTTAATGATGAATGGATTCGAAGGGATCGTCGACTTGTTCTCGACACCCGAATTCAGGAGACTTGCCAGGACTCTCGACAAGGCAGGAAGAGAACTAAAAAGGTACCGTCAGGCAATGGGCAACCTTCAGGAAGACCTTGCTTTACTTGGTTTTCCTGCTTTTTCTCATTCCGGTGGTGTAGGAGTTGCCCCTTTCGATGTCCTGTCTAGTTTTCTTCGAGGTATGAAAGGTTCGATGTTGGATATGTATCGGCAACCTGCTAACGTAATAAAAGCCTGTGAAGCGATTCTCGAACGCAGGATAGCTATGGCAACCCCAGCCGACCCGAAGGCCAGAGGCAATCCGAAGAGGGTATTTATGCCGCTGTGGCGTGGCGACAAGTCCTTCATGTCTAAGGAACATTTTGACAAATTCTACTGGCCAACTCTCAAAAAAACCATGCTGGCTGCTATCAAGCTTGGTTATGTCCCTATACCGGTTTTCGAAGCGCATTTTGGGGATAGGCTTGAATGCATGCTTGAACTTCCAAAAGGAAAAGCTGTCGCCGTTGTGGAATACATGGATGTAGTTCAGGCAAAAGAAATCCTGGGCGGGCATACCTGTATCATAGGCAATGTTCCCAAGTCATTAAGATATACTTCAACTAAGGAAGTCTCGAACTATTATAAAGACCTGATCAAGAAATGCGGTAAAGGGGGCGGCCTTATGCTTAACATTTCACTGCCCTTCAACACTCCTGTTAATGAATTGCAAGAGATGGTTAGTACAATTAAAGAATACGCTACTTACTAGGACGTAAACAAAGAGGAATTTACATTAATTAAACAATTCTCATAATATGAAAGCCTTAAATATAACGAATCTTACTAAGAGGTACGACTCTAAAATCGTCCTGGATGCCGTGAATCTTAATGTAGAAGAAGGTGAGTTCTACGCACTCATGGGTCCGAATGGATCGGGTAAGACTACGCTTGCTTCTATAGTCGCCACGGTCAGAAGACCAAATAGCGGCATCGTAGAAATATTCGGGAATAAACCAGAGGATGCGAAGGAGCTAATCGGGTATATACCGCAGGAGAGTTTCTCTTCACCTAAACTCACAGGCAGGGAGAATCTGATCTATTTTGCCAATCTTCTTGGTTACTCCCGGAGCAAGGCAAAGGATTTGGCCGCAGGAATATTGGAGCGTATCGGTCTTACTGATGATGCCGATAAAAGGGTAAATCAATATTCCGGTGGTATGAGGAAAAGGCTGGAGGTTGCCACAGCATTCTTCCCGGGCATAAAACTGTTAATTCTGGATGAGCCAACAACAGGGCTTGACCCTTCGGCAAGAAGGTCATTTTTCGAAATGATTAACGAGATCGGGGGTAGTCAGATCAGCATTCTTCTAATAACTCACATAGGCAGCGATGCCGAACTAGCCTCAAAGGTTGGTTTGATCGATGAAGGTAAAATAGTAGCCGAAGGTACTCCAGAGGAACTGAAGAGAACACACACCATCGAGGATGTTGTCACTATCGAGACAGCCGTAAGAAATAACAGGGTAGCCGATCTATTGAAGTATTTCAGCCACGGTCAGAGAGTAGCGGAAATAGGAAACGGGTATAGAATCTATGTGCAGAATGGTGACAAGGTCCTAGCTGACATTGTAAGAAATCTTGATCAAGCTGGGTACCGGGTATTGCGAATAGAAATGGCCAGGCCAACACTTGAAGACGTCTTTTTCAAGCTAACTCAGAAGACTGTTAGGGAGGTGTGAAGCTAATTGACCCAAGTATATGCAGCCTTCAACAAGACTCTTAAGGAGCTTATAAGGGATAGGATGGTGCTATTCTGGACTATCGCTTGGCCTATAATGTGGGTACTCCTGGGGAGTTTCTCTTTCACCGGTAGTGCACCGGCTGAGGTAGTGCCGTATGTCAGGGCTTCAATTACCGTCTCGATGATGGTTTTTGCCCTGATGACGGCTGGAATGGCCAATCTACCGAGCAGTATTGCCGGTGATAGAGAAAATGGTTTACTCGCAAAGCTGATTTCAATGCCTATTAGTCCGACTAGAGACTTTCTTGGTAGAATCTTAGCTTTAATCGGCTTCTCCATAATAGCTGCGGTCATGGTCATAGCAATTGGATTTGCTGTCGGGGCACGCTTCAGCGGCACTATTATGGAAATCTTACAAGCTTTAGGGTTCTTTGTACTGGTTATATGTGCCTCAGCCGGTATTGGTCTGATCATCGGCACACTAATCAAGCATCTTCAGGGTGCTATTATGACAGGCGTTGCCATTGCGGTAGTCACCGCTGCCGTGTCGGGTCTATTTGCTCCATACAGTGTTCTACCGGTACCGCTTCAACTCTTCTCCCGCTTCTATCCCATCTCCTCTGCCAGCTCATCTATTGTTTATCTACTTTTGGGGGAGGACATCTTAGGATACAATCCGCTTACAATTGTTCAGGTAAGCAGTACAATCGCAACATCACTGCTGTTGATCGTAATAGGTACTTGCCTGTACTCTCGTCTCAGTTGGAGACAGGAGTAGTGTAAGTTAATAAAGCCAAATCACACAAACGCTGAGATTCTAGTATGTCTTTCTCACATATATAATAGTCACAATCCGAGTGTTTTAGATTATTCGAGATTTACCCGGGCAACCTTGCACAACGAGGCTGAAGTTTGATTTTCGATTTGCAGAAGAGGGAGGGCTTTTAAGATGCCCCCCTTTCAGAAACAGAGACCGCCTTACGTTTAATGTGTTTTTACTTGTAATCGCCCTACAACAACTCTAGCTTTTAGACTCTCCCCTCCGTTTTCCTGCCCCTTCGTATACAAATGAAAATTAATGCTGTAGTCCACTGCCCAGGGTTATCCTTGCACACTGACTTCATAGTGTTCCATAGTCGGTGTCCCGGCAAGAAACGGTGTTACCTTGGCGACTTGCTCCCGGTAGAATCCGCTGTTCTCACCTGCCGTCATGTCAGCTTCCGTATTCCACATAACAATGACCATCCCCTTGTTCGTGTCGCGGTTTCCCAGGTGCAGCAGACCCTTAAAGCCCTTTTGCTTCTTTAGTACTGGCAAAATGGAATCCCGAATGACCTTCGTTATATCATCCATCTTGCCTGGCCGACCAGTGGCGAATGTGACTCTCGCGTACATGGTGTCCCCCTTTCTTTGT
>CAYOHA010000161.1:0-6161 GCA_964403625.1 uncultured Dehalococcoidales bacterium
ATCTGCCTTATGGTCGTAGATGAGTTCAGCAGAAGCGATAGCCTGTGCTACACGACGGAACATTTCCTCAGGTGTTTCAATAACCTGTCCCTTTTTATCTTTCTTCAAGTACCTTTTTTCCAGGACACGGAGGGCATTTTCAGTAAGGTCAATACCGATGACAGGTCCAACTTTCGGTTTGATCTTTGTAATTTGTTCTGCCATTGGTTTGCTCTCCTTTTTCTTGCTAATGGGCGGCTTCTTCGTATCAGGCTCTGTAGTCTCCATTGCTCTCATTTGAGTCTTGTCAACTTTTGTTGGTTCCTCTGCTGCCATGATTTCTTTAACAATGGCCTGTATTTCCGAGCGGCTTGGTAAAGGACGCTGTCTAAGGCGAGATTTGGGTACAAGGTCTTCCATGCCCGGTAATGGTTGCGGGCGCTCTAAACGTTCAATCACCCGGCTGGTAAGCTGTTCTATCTTATCTTTATCCCTCAGCCCCATTGATTCGGCGTCGGCAACAACCGCTCTGAGAATTTCAGTACGGTTAAGCTCGGTCAAGGGCTTGTTTCCTGGTTGGTTGTCTTTATTCATCTTCTACTCCTCTGGCGTAGCTTTGTCGTCGTCTCGAGTTTCTCGGCCGGGAGTAATGGCAGCTGACTGGCAGGGCGAGATACCTCAGTCACATTATTAATCAGGGTGTCTATTTCACGTTTCAGGGCGGTAATATCGGTGAAGTCACGGTAAACGCTGGCGAAGCGGATATAAGCAATATAGTCCAGTTTTTTTAACCTCTCCATTACCATATCACCAATGACTCTGCTGGGTATCTCTGCCTTACCCTGGCGGTAAAGCTCGGTTTCAATATTATCAACGAGCCTGTCGATGGCACCGATAGGTAGTGGCCGTTTTTCACAAGCCTTACGGATACCGGTTAACAACTTGTCCTTATTGAACTCTTCACGCCTCTGGTCTTTTTTTATCACGAAAAGGCTGGCTGGCTGCAGGCGTTCGTAAGTTGTGAAACGGGAGTCACAGCTCAAGCACTGGCGCCGACGACGTATGCCGTCATTTACATCACGTGAGTCTATTACCTTGGAATCGGTGTATCCACAGAAAGGGCAGTTCATAGTCCATCTCTACAATATATAGGGCAGGAAGTATAAGATACCACAATAGATGGTATTTGTCAAGAATTGTAGAATTTTTTTTTTCAAAGAAAAAATTTATCCGAGGGCCTACCGGGCAAACAAAGAGGCTGTAAGTACTGGACACATACAGCCTCTCCTTTTCTTAGAAACCTACCTTGCGGAAGTTTTTAGTTTAATATCGTCTTTATTTATTTGATAGATTCCTTAGAAAGCTTATTTAGATGTAGCGCGTGTAGTTATTGTTTCAGGTTTGGTATCCGCAGGAGCTATATGGCGCCGGTGGCTAAATAGTGGACGGCGCAGAAATGAAGGGACATCCAGTTCGTCTTCTCTATTTTTTAGATTGACAAGAGCGTCGTTAACTTGTTTGTTTTGCTTGGCTCCGATCATACCTGTCTTGGCTGCAGAAAACCCGGTGGCGATTAAGGTAATCTGTACCTCCTTGTCCATATTTTCGTCATGAGCGACGCCAAAGATGATATTAGCCTCGGGATCTACTGCCTTCCTGATCGTTTCCGCCGCCTCATTGACTTCAAACAGGGTAAGATTGGAGCCACCGACGATATTGAATAGTACCCCTGTAGCTCCATCGACAGCAACATCAAGCAACGGGCTGGCAAGGGCTTCCTTGGCTGCATCTGTAGATCTATTCTGACCTGAGCCTCTTCCGATAGACATCCAGGCTGGACCAGCATCTTTCATAATCGCTTTGATGTCAGCAAAATCAAGGTTAATCACACCGGGAACAGTAATAACTTCAGATATTGCCTGTACTCCGTGTCTCAATACGTCATCTGCCATCTTGAAAGCACTATCTACGCCTGTCTTGGTATCACAGAGGGCAAGTAAGCGATCATTTGGGATAATAATAAGCGTGTCAACTTTACCAAGCAGGTTTTCGATGCCCTCTTCCGCTACTGTCGTACGGTGAGTTCCTTCAAAGCTGAAGGGCTTAGTTACTACGGCGATGGTCAGGGATCCACCTTGCTTGGCTATTTCAGCAACGATGGGAGCCGAACCTGTTCCGGTGCCGCCTCCCATACCAGCGGTGAGAAATACCATATCAGCACCTGCGACAACCTCTTTGATCTCATCACGGTTTTCCTCGGCTGCTTTTTGACCAACAATATGGTCACCACCTACGCCTAGTCCCTTTGTTAGTCTCTCTCCAAGCTGTATGCGAATAGGAGCTTCAGTAAGAGCCATTGCCTGGGCATCAGTATTCATACCGATGAATTCGACACCTCGTATTCCCTCCCTTACCATACGGGTTACTGCGTTACAGCCACCTCCACCCAGTCCGATAACTTTGATTCTTGCCGGGCTAAGATTAAAACTTGTCTTTGCCATCTCCTCCTCCTTTTATTCACTCTATATATAATGATTTTTTATTCTTAACTATTTAACGAAACAAGTTCAGAATTTGGCCCGCCAAACGCCGTAAGCCAAATCCAAATCCTTTGGATTTCCAGTTATTCGAGCTTCTGGTTTTCGCTCCCCAGATAAGAAGTCCAACGGCTGTCGCATATGCCGGGTCGTGAAGAGAGTCACTAATACCTGGCATATTGATTGGAGTGCCGATTCTTACCGGGAGTCGAAGCAATTCACGCCCCAGTACGTCTATGCCCGAAAGGTTAGAGCTGCCACCGGTGAGGACCAATCCGGCAGGCACCAGTGTGCTTTGTTCAGAACGTGGTAACTCAAGAACGATGAGTCTCAAGATTTCTTCAACCCTGGCTCTGACAATGTCAGAAAGGTCTTGGTAAGAGATACCATGTCCGTTTTGGGCTATTCCGCTGGTTTCTGTCTTACCTTCGTAAACCGGCATGACACTGCCATACCTTTTCTTCATTTCTTCCGCCACTTCGAACGGTAGACCCAGACCTATTGAAACATCTCTGGTTAGTTGATATCCAGCCACAGGTAGAATGGCGGTATGCCAGATACTGCCATCCTTGAAAATTGCAATGTCTGTGGTACCACCTCCTATGTCAGCTAGCATTACTCCTACTTGTTTCTCGTCTTCAGTCAATACTGCTTCACCGCTGGCTAATGGCTCGAGGACAAGGTCATCAATATCTATACCGACACCTCGAATACACTTAGCCAGGTTCTGAATAGAAGACACAGCGGCAGTTATAACATGCGTCTCGACATCTAGTCTGAAGCCGTGCATCCCTACTGGATTCTTAACTCCAACCTGACCATCAACGGCATAAGTCCTGGGGATAACATGGAGTAGTTTTCTGTCGGTTGGGACTTTTACACTCTGGGCATTTTGTAGTACTCTTCTTAGGTCATCTGAACGCACCAACCGGTCATTACGAGTGATGGCTACTACTCCCTGATTATTCAGTGAACTGACGTGTCTGCCGGTGACACCAACATAAGCTGATTCTACCTTGTAACCACTGGACTGCTCTGCTTTTTTTACCGACTCTCGAATTGACTCTTTGGCGTCGTTGATGTTGACTACGAGCCCCTTGTGCAATCCGTTGGATGGGGTTATACCAACTCCGGCGATTTGAGAAATGTTGCCATTAATAACCTCGGCAATAATGGTGCACACCTTGGTCGTACCGACATCAATAGAGACTAAAGTATTTCGCTTGCTCATTTACTCCCTCCTTCTTTTCTTATTATGATTCTGCTTAGCGATTTGTATATTCACATTATTAGCAACCTCCTTGTATCATCAGTCTAGAGTACGGCGAAGTCGTGTCGAAGTTTTTCCATAATTGCCGATTTCTTCCAAACGTTGCCAGTAGCTTCTATGTCTTCGGCTGAATAAAATCTTTCTACGATGTTGAAATGTTCTTCCTGTCTAATAATACGTTCAGCTGCTCTCAATCTGGCACTGCGACTCCGTGGATTACTTTGTATCTCCTCTGGTAAAGGAGTAATCACTCTTTTATTGATTAGTCTGAGGCTAGCTTTATGTCCACAAACGCAGGTTGGTGTACCTGGGGGACATATACAATCTCTCGATTCCCGCTGCATAAATTGTTTTACAATACGGTCCTCGAGGGAGTGGTAACTGATTGTAACCAACCTGCCTTCAAAGCCGAGAAGGTCAATCGCCTGTATCAAAGCTGATTCCAGGTGTTCGAGTTCCTGATTAACTGCTATCCGCAGTGCTTGAAAAGTCTTGGTGGCAGGGTGAATCTTGCTTTTTCTCCTTCCAACAATCCTCTCTACTATTTGGGCCAACTCAAGGGTAGTTCTTATCGGACGCTCTTGGACAATTTGGCGGGCTATCCGACGGTTATAACTTTCCTCGCCATAGGTTTTTATTAAATGTGCCAGTTCGGCTTCTGGGTATTTATTAACAATCTCATCAGCAGTAAGTTCCTGGTTAGGATTTAGCCGCATATCCAGTGGTGCTTTATATTGAAAGCTGAAACCTCGACCACTACCAATAAGCTGTAGGGAGGATAACCCCAGGTCGAAAAGGATACCGTGTACCGGGATAAACTCATATTTATAACAAATAGACTTTAAATTAACAAAATTATCATTGATTAAAAGGATCGCATCACTGTATGTTTTAAGGTTTTGCTTGGCTACTTTTATCGTTTCAGGGTCGGCGTCAATGCCCAGTAACTGTCCGCCGGGTGAAATATGTTCTAGAATGGCAGCAGCATGTCCGCCGCCGCCAAGGGTGCAATCAATATAACGGCCTCCTGGCTGAACGGCCAGCGCCTGTATAGTCTCTTCGACTAGAACCGGGATATGAGCAGGTGACAACATTGTTTAACTCACTAATGTCGTTCCAGGCTTTCTATAATCTGCCAGGCTTGTTCTTGGCTTATCGCCTTTTCTGATTCCCACTGCTCCTTGTTCCACAACTCAAGATAGGTATTTACTCCGGCAACTATTACTTCATCTTCAATTCCGGCATATTCTCGCAACGGAACAGGAAGGGCTATTCTTCCCTGATTATCAATATTAAGAGTGAAAGCAGTAGCAAAAATAGCCCTGTTTAGCCTCCTCAATTTGCTTGGTGTTATCGTACCGCTGGTTAGAGCGGTTGACATTTTCCTCCATTCAGACAGGGAGTAGGCAGCAATATACTTTTCAGGTCCGGCAAATAGTACTATGCCTTCCCTGAATTCTCTTCGGAATTTGGGAGGGAGAGGTATTCTGCCCTTCTCATCAATCTTGTACTCAAACTCACCTTGAAGCATTATTAAACTCTTTTACTATGGAAATATGTTCCACAATCTACCACAATTTACCAATTTCTACCATTTTGAACTATTCTTTTTAATTTGTCAATCCCCTTTTACATAAATTTATAGTTTATTTAAAAAATTTTTTTTCTGGATTTTTATTTGTTTTGTTTTCCTTTAACAGGGAAAAGAATATATAGACTATCATTCTCAACTTGACAAATCTGTGCCTAAAAGTAGATATTCTATGGTAATTAGGAGTGCTATTTAGGTGGCAGTCGATAGGGGTAGAGAAAATGAATGAAAGTAGAACGATGATATGCCCTAAATGTGGGGCGGAAAACTATAGCTGGCGTTCGCGCTGTCATACCTGTAATACACTGCTACATGAAGAAGATAAAAAACCTGTTGATTTGCGTAAGAGTGATCCTCTCAGGTCAATCGCCTTTATTTCTGGCTTGATTGGTGCAGTTGCCATGACATTTTTTATGTATTTTATTTTCGCCTTCGCACGGGGACAAATAACCGACTCGATTGGTTGGGTTATCGTTATAGGAGCAGGGCTATTCACGCTTGGTAGTCTGGCCATTGGCTGGAAATGGCCTCTTATTGGTGGGATACTACTTATTCTGGAAGGCTTGGTGCCAATGGGACTGGTTGTTTGGTCGTCTATTCAGAGTCACTCTGAGTTTAGTTTTTTAGCGATATTTTTCTTGATCCCAGGCCTGCCAAGTATAGCATCTGGGGCTATTTTCCTATTTTTATTTAAAGAAAGGTCTTGACTTCACGCGGAGGTACTGCGTCTTAAGGAGAGGGCAGCCAGCACTAGCAGGCCTATTGCATATGCTGCCAGAATACC
>CAYOHA010000162.1:0-6132 GCA_964403625.1 uncultured Dehalococcoidales bacterium
TCTTTTATCGCTTTAGCGGTAGTCTCAGCATCTCCGGATGTCGCTTCTACTTCTTTACGCAGCCATTCCCTCTTTTCTTCACTGAGTGCCTTAATCAGGGAATCGTTCATAAAAGCATAACCTGTAGAACCCCTACGGCGATTGTTAGTGACCACTTTAGCTCCTTCTTGAGCCATTCCTATAGCGATGGCTCTGCCGATTCCCTGACCCGAGCCGGTAACGACCGCCACTTTCCCTTTTAGATTATCGCTCATATTGATATTCCTCCATTCACTTTATATCAGCAATTAGTAAGCCTAACACAGATACCAGGGATTGTCCATAGAACTGCTTGCTAACGGTTTATTTATTCCTGATTTTCACTCCAGTCTCCTTAGTTTTGAAACAGCGAAAAGTGTCCCTATTGCCAGCAATGCCAGCAAGAGACCACAGGCTGATACCGTAACTGGCGCTCCTATTACTCCAGCAATGGCGCTTACAGGCAAGGTCCCAAAGCTCTCCCCGGTCCACATCATCATATATATAGCCATTACTCTCCCCCTCACCTCCTGTGAGGTATTGAACTGGATCAGTGTATTATTCATTGTAAAACAGGCAGTACTCGCACTACCGGTAATTAATAAAAGCAGTAAGGAAAGTGAGAAAATCCTAGAGTTGGAGAAGAGTATCAACCCTCCACCAAAGAGAATAATAAAACCAAGGAGTAGCAGGCCCTTGCGTTTAAAATTACCTAACGAGGCTAAGCCTAAGGAACCGAGAAGAGCACCAACTCCACTGGCACTCACCAGAGCCCCCAGACCTTCAGCGCCGACACCCAGGACATCTCGGGCAAACACTGGCATCAATGTTGCGTACGGCCAACCGAGTAAATTTACCACGAACTCAAGTACCAGCAGAATGATGAGAATCGGTTGACGGCGAACATAGGCAAAGCCCCCGGCAAGGTCTTTTATTATACCTATCTGTTGTGGTTTAGGCGTTTTTCCTGTAGCTGGCACTTTACGCATTGCGAAGATTGCCAGCAGGTAAAGGCCAGTAATAACAAAAAAGACTCCGGAGATGCTGATAGGCTTGACTAGAAAACCAGCCAGAATTGGCCCGACAATACGGGTAATGTTCATTCCTGTTGAATTGAAGGCGATGGCATTTAGGAGCCGTGTTCTCTCGACCAACTCAGGTATAATTGCCTGACGGGCAGGCATAGTTAGCGAGAGTATCATACCGTCAATAAAAGAAGCAGCAATGATATGCCACAACTGGATAGCTTCAACAGCAATAAGAATAGCTATGGTTAGAGAAAGAAGTCCGGTGAAAGCTTGCCCGGCAATAATAAGATTCCGTTTCTCCACCCGGTCAGCGATTAGCCCACCGAAAGGACTTAAAAGCAGGGTAGATAGTCCCCAAGCCCCAGCTACCAGTCCGAGGGCAAGCGGGGAATCAGTCATTTCATAAACAAGCCAGCCCCTCGCTACCATCTGCGTCTGGAAGGCAAGAAAACCAGTAGAAATGCTTATCCAGAACCAGCGATAGCTTGGATCCTGAAGCGAGTCGAAAGTACGGAGCCAGTTCCTGGCAGAAGCCATCATTGATACCTTATCAGCTTTTGGCTCTTGCCGCAAGTTCGACAAGGTAATATAGGATTTTCTTGTGGAGGAGGTTTTTCACCCCCTCCCTTATACTCTGCCGTATCTGCCGTTTTATATCCGTTTGTGAAATACTACCCGATGTACACCCGGTCCACCATAGTCCCTGACAACAGGAGTGCCTTCTTCGTCAGGCTCACCTATTAGTTCCATGCCGATACTGCGGTGGAAAGCTATAGAGACTTTATTCGTTGGAGTGGTAATTGCCTTTAGCTCGGTACAACCTTTCTTTTTTGCGAATTCAATGAAGTGTTCGTACAATCTGCGTCCGATACCTTTTTTCCGATACGATTGTCTTACGCCGACAAACTTGACGTAAGCAACAGGAGCCGTTTGTGACAACAAACCGAACAGGTAACCAACAACCTTCTCGTCTTCTTTGATTACGTAGGCTGTGTTCCCGAATTCATAAAGAAAGACAGGGTTGTGTAAACTCCGGGTACGGTCGCTATTCCAGAAATCGACAATATCGGTAATAATCTGGTCGAAGTCTGCCTTAGTGCAGAGAGATATTTCCATGTTACTACGATTGCTGTCTCCGCCTTTGTAAAGAGGGAGAGGGTATAGAAAACTTATACCTTCAGGTCAATCTTATATTTTTTAAGTGTCTCCCTGATGGTAGCCGCCGATTTTTCATCTGGCTCAACGAGAGGTAAACGTGGTTTACCCACTCTGAAACCGAGATGGTTAAGGGCATATTTCACCGGGGCAGGGTTAGGGCAGATAAACATCGCGTTCACCAGCGGCACCAAGCTGCGGTGAACAGCTGCGGATTCAAAAACCTTGCCTTCAAGCAACAGGTCCATCATCTTCTTATACTGTTTGCCGACAAGATGGGTCGTAACGCCAATAACACCGTAGCCTCCCAGAGCCATAATAGGAAAGGTATCATTATCGTTACCGCTCCAGATCAGGAATCCTTCCCTGGCGCTATTAATTGTCTTGGCAACGTGTTCCATATTGCCGTTAGCTTCCTTCACACCGATAATATTATCTATTTTACTTAGTCTGGCTATGGTATCCGGTTCCATATTGACCACCACACGTGAAGGAATATTGTACATAATAATGGGCAGGCTGGTGCTCCCGGCTATAGCTTTGAAATGCTGGTAAATTCCTTCCTGATTAGGTCTGTTGTAGTAAGGAACGACGGAAAGGCAACCATCCACGCCGGTTTTTTCTGCTCTCTCGGTAGCTTCTACCGCCTCGGCAGTGCTGTTACTACCAGTGTAGGCAATAACATCCCCACGGTCACCAACAGCCGACTTTACCTCACTAAAAAGCCGTATTTCTTCATCCCAAGTAAGTGTCGGTGCCTCTCCAGTGGTAGCCGCTACTACCACACCCTCACTTCCTGAGCTGAGCAAGGCTAGAGCAAGCTTCTTTGCCTGTTCATAGTCAACTGCCCCCTCTTCACTGAATGGGGTTACCATGGCTGTCAGCAATCGTTTTAGCTTTTTCATCTTTTTCTCCTTCTGGGTGCATCCAGTCTCTTTTAACCATCTCTTCAGCAATCTGGACAGCATTTAAGGCTGCCCCTTTACGAAGATTATCAGCTACAACCCACATTACCAGACCCCGGGGGTGAGAAACATCCTGACGGATACGTCCGACAAAGACCTCATCAGTGCCGGCTGCTGACCAGGGCTGAGGATAGAGACTGATGACAGGGTCATCCAGCAATTTTATTCCCGGAGCCTGAGCAAGAATCCGCCGTGCCTCATCAGGAGCCATCGGTCGGGTAAATTCCACGTTCACTGCCTCACTATGCCCGATGAATACTGGCACCCGGGCACAGGTAGCCGAAATTCCTATATCATCAGCATGCATTATCTTTCTGGTTTCTTCCAACATTTTCCACTCTTCTTTGGTGTAGCCGTTATCCATAAAAACATCTATCTCAGGCAATATATTAAAGGCTATCTGGTGAGGGAAAACATGAGGGATAGCACTCTGCCCGTTGACGACCTGCTTAGTCTGTATTGTTAATTCCTCTAGTGCTGCTGGGCCACCGACACCCGATACTGACTGGTAGGTATCAACGATAATCCGTTTGATGGGGTTAACCTTGTGTAAAGGATATAAAGCTACTACCATCTGAATAGTAGAACAGTTAGGACTGGCGATAATCCCCTTATGCCACTTAATATCTTCGACGTTAACCTCAGGTATGACCAACGGAACTGAAGGCACCTGTCTGAAAGCGGCACTTTTATCAATGACGACCGCTCCTGATTGTACTGCTATTGGGGCAAAGTGTCGACTGAGTCCGGAATCAATGGCAAAAAAAGCGATGTCTATTCCATCGAAAGACTCAGGGTTAGTCTCCTGGACTACAATCTCACTCTGATCAAAGAACATTTTCTTCCCAGCCGAGCGGTCCGAGGCAAAGAGACTTATTGATTCCAAGCTAAACTTTCGCTGCTCCAAAACCTTGATGCATTCTTGCCCAACCAGCCCGGTAGCACCTACGATCGCTACTTTATATCCTTTCATTGTTACCTTCTCCTGTAAAAAGGGTTATCTCAGAACCTGTCTTCCTCTTCTAAAATAGGTACATTGTATAAGGAGGGCGAAGCTAATAAACGATCTCTATAATTTAAGTAGCACATCCAGACCGTAGATAAATCCCTGGCGTTTGGAAGCTTCTCGGATGGCTAGCATCACACCAGGCATATAACATTCACGGTTGATGGTATCATGTCGTATGCTTAATGTCTGCCCCGGGGCACCGAAGATAACTTCCTGATGGGCCATAAGACCCGGCAGTCTTACACTATGAATAGTAGCACCTTCAACTTCATCCCCCCGGCTTTTGTAATTTTTCCCTCTGTCTGGCGGTTGAGAAAACGGTTTGCCTCTGGTTTGGGCCATAGTTTTAGCCGTCAAGAGAGCCGTACCTGAAGGCGCATCAGCTTTAAGGTTATGGTGCAGTTCGATAATTTCAACATAGTCAAGGTATTTTGCTGCTATCTTGGCTAGATGCATCATCAGGACTGCCCCCAGGGCGAAGTTCGGGGCTGCCACTATGCCAATTTTATTTACCTTAGACAAATTCCCCAATTCATTCAGTTCATCAGCAGTCAATCCGGTAGTCCCGATAACCAGGTTAACTCCCAGCTTTGCAGCCGCCCGCGCTGCTGGCATGGTCGCTTTAGCTATGGTGAAATCGACCATCACATCAGCCTGGCACTTTTCAAGGATAGCTACATCTGTAGAGATGGGGACTTTGCTTGAACCGTCAGGCAGTGTTAGATAATTTCCTGAAGCCTTAATATCTATTGCACCGACTAATCGCATTTCAGGCTCCTGGCAAACAGTATTTACCACCTCTCGCCCCACTTTCCCCAGTGCTCCGTGAACTACTACTCTAATTGTTTCCATAGCTTTACTCCTGAATTCTAGTGACGTCGATTATTACGGGGAGTGTGAGAATTTTGCTGGGGGCGTCCCCGATTTTGCATTCTCGGGTAGTTCATAGATGACGAATCCTTTTCTTTGCTCTCCGGTCCCTGTGAGAGCTTATCAAGCACCGCTCGCCGTGACAGGTTTATCCTGCCGAGATTATCTATTTCAATCAATTTAACCATAATCTCATCGCCGACCTTAACGACATCCTCAACACTAGCCACACGGTAGTCAGCCAGTTCACTGATGTGGACTAACCCTTCCTTACCGGGAAAGATTTCCACCATCGCCCCGAAGTTCAATATGCGGGTAACCTTGCCGGTATAGATATCGCCGACCACTGCTTCCCTGGTCATCCCTTCAATAATCTCGATTGCTTTACGGGCCGATGCCTCATCAGATGAACCGATAAGTACCGTGCCATCATCCTCAATGTCTATAGTTGCCTTAGTTTCATCGATAATCGACCTGATAGTCTTACCACCGGGGCCGATCACGGTGCCGATTTTATCCATAGGCACTTTTATCTTATGCATTCTCGGTGCATAGCGGCTTAAATCAGAGCGACTGGTAATTAGGGTCTTATTCATCTCACCCAGAATGAATAGACGGGCTTCTCTGGCTTGCTGCAAAGTCTTTTCAATGATTTCCATGCTCAAGCCCTTAAGCTTCGTGTCCATCTGCAGTCCGGTGATACCCTCGGTAGTTCCGGCCACCTTGAAATCCATATCTCCGTAATTGTCCTCAATGCCTTCAATATCAGTCAAAATGACGTAGTTGCCTTTGTCATCTGTAACCAGTCCCATAGCTATTCCGGCTACGGCTCTACTGATCGGTATTCCTGCATCCATCAGTGATAGACTGCTGGCACAAACACTGGCCATAGATGTACTACCGCTGGAGCTAAGGACCTCAGAGACAAGGCGAATTGTATAAGGAAAATCTTCATCTTTGGGCAACACCGGTTCGATAGACCGCTCGACTAAAGCTCCATGGCCAATCTCGCGACGACTTGGGGTGCCTACGCGTTTTACCTCGCCGGTAGAGAAGGGTGTGAAATTATAGTGGTGAATGAAACGCT
>CAYOHA010000163.1:0-6127 GCA_964403625.1 uncultured Dehalococcoidales bacterium
GGTATCCTTACCTCTCAGCATCATTTGTGCCAGATATAGCCTTAAATGGACATTCGCCATTGGTGCTTTCCTGCAAGCGGGTGGAATCCTTGCCCTCTTTGCTACAAACTATCTGCCTCTTATCTTAACTCGAGTATGTTTTGCCGCCGGTACCGCCATAACCGTTCCGGTAGCCACAGCAATCTTTGCAGAATGGTTTACCAGCCGTAAACTCCCGATTGTGAATGGTGTTATGATGAGTTTCGTAACTCTGGGAAATGCCATTGCTTTTATCGCAACGGTCCCCATTGCGACTGTTATTTCCTGGTCAGCACCGATAACAATTTATGGTGCGTTTGCTTTGACTTGTGCGACAGCATGGGCAGTCTTGGGTAAAGACCGATCGAAGGTACATAAAAAAACCGGTGTAAACGTTAATCCGGTCTTTAAGGAGCAACCGGACCTCAGCTTAAAACAGATACTAACCAACCGTTCGACCATCTTATTGACGTTTGCCGTAACCTCATCCTGGGCTTTAGGGAATGCTATTGGTTCCTGGCTTCCCAACTATTATCATGAGGTTTTCAGAATGCCTTTGGAGAAAGCAAGCTCGATTTTGGCTATCGCCACCGTAGGAGGTGCTTTAGCTTGTATTGCTGGCGGTATACTTCCGATGCGGCTGGGACGGCGTAAGCCCTTCTTGATAATATCGGGTATTTTTACGGGATTGTCTGCTTTGTCCGCCGTCCTGTTCAACAATACTACTATAATCTACTTAAGCATCGCCCTTTTCGGAATATTTGGTAACCTCCAGGCTCCCAGTTTATTCACTATTCCAATGGAACTCCCCGATATGTCATTACGTTCGGGTGTGATTGTGATCTTCGTAATGCAGGTAGGCGGAAATCTGGGAAATTTTATCAGCCCGCTAATTGTTGGCTATCTGGCTGATATTACTGGCTCCTACCTGCCAGGTTTCATTGCTTTTTCAGTGATTTCGTTTAGCGTGGTAATTGCCGGATTTTTGCTTCCCGAGACGGGACCAAAATCCAGTAAGGTTCTAAAAAGGGAGTAAGACAAGATGGAGACGGCATACTAAACAGCTAACATGTCAAGCAATCGGGTAACTGAATGTTATTACCTATTAAGCTCGTTTGATGTTAATAAAGAGGAGGGTGAATGACTCACCCTCCTCTTTGTTTTTTCCATATATTCTTAGCAGTCCAGCTTTCTATTGCCCCATAGACCTCTTTAGTGCTTCATCTATCCACCAGCGTGAGAATAGGTATCCCGACGGAGCCACGCTTTCCTCACTATATCCTTTCAACCAGGGCTGGTAGAGGGTATAGGTAACTGAGGGAAGAACTGGCACTGTCCAGTACTTTGCCATGGCATATATATCTGCCTCTTTGTCCGTAGCCCACTTTAGTGGATCAGCGTCAGTATAGGTAGCTTCTCGATCAGCTATTTCGTCATAAACAGGGTCGGCGGTCATACACGGATTGATAAACCACTTCGATGAGTGTATCAGTATGGTCGGGCCGGCAGGTCCGGAGTTAACGGCATATTGGCCCCAGACCATCTGGTCATGCTTCTTAAAGATAGAGACATAGCTGAAAAACTGGGTAGCTTCCACTGGCATAATCTCCATGTCAACACCAATATCCATAAAGTAGCCCTTGATTATCTGGAGCAGGTCCATATCACTCGCCGTTGACGTTATGATATTGGTCTTAAAGCCACTGGGAAAGCCAGCATCCACCAGCAGCTTTCTCGCGCCCTCAGGGTTGTAGGTATGTCCTTCTTGGACTTCTTTGGGCCACTCTTCGAACGGTGTGTAGTATGGTCCCATATTCGGGTTATAGTACGAAACGCGTTTACTTTCTACCCTGCCGCCATAATAGGTCTCAGCTATTGTTTTCACATCTATAGCCATATTCAGTGCTTTGCGGACATTAACATCATCAAAGGGTTCTTTGTCCACCCTCATGGCAACAGAATAGCCGGTACCCAATATGGGCACTTGCCCTATCTCTGGATTTGTCTCCTCGAAACGTCCTGCCTGTTCCCATTGAACACCGGTCACCATGCAAATCTTCCCCGTTCTCAGTGCTGCATAGGCGGTAGTATCCTCTGGTATTATCAGGAACTGCACCTTATCTGTATAGGGGAGTTGATTTTCCGGATAACGCTGGTCATTACCCCAGTAATTCGGATTCCTGACAAAGCTTGCTGAACTCCCGGGGATATAGTCCGTCAGCATAAATGGTCCCGTGCCTACGGCGTTCTTCCAGTTGGCAAGGTCACCGTATTTCTGAACAACTTCTTTAGCCATTGGACCGTTACCAGGTCCCCAGAGCATCGTCCATACTCCAGCTACTGAATACTTCAACTTAAAGACAATCGTGTATTTATCAGTGGCGGTTATGGAAGCGAAGTCGTCCCAGCCTTTAAAGTAGGTATATGGGTTGCTACCTTTTTCAAAACCGCTACCCATACCGCCTACCATTCGATGCCAGTAGTACTCCATATCGTAAGCGGTGAATTCGCGACCATTTAATAAACGGCTAGCCTCGCTATTCGGATTAAGCGCCCAGTTTATTCCGGGGCGTAAATGGACGATAAAAGTCATGAAATTATCTGGTATCTCCCAGCTCTCTACTATGAGAGGAAATTGAGTGCTTGGATCGGTAAATCCACCTTTCAGGGGAAGTCCTTTCCGGTCTGTTGTCCAGTTCATTCCGAACCAGCCTTCTTCATACATAGCAAGCATTCCAGTGTAATCAGCAGACCGCCACCGGTCCCAACTGGTAATATCCGTCTTACTTCGCCAGATGAGCGTACCACCATATTCTGGTTTTCCGAGGTAGTCCCACCAGTGGGCTTCTCCTGTTGGTGGCGCTACCACTTCCTCTTCTGCTTCTTCTTCCTCTTCTCCTTTCGTTGTTACTATCTGTCCTCCCTCCTCTGTGATCTTCGCCTCTTTCTCTGCCTGACCACATGATGCTATCACCAGAGATAGCACCATCAAGAAGCTTACCACAAGCCAGACAACCTTCTTTTTCATCTTTTCCCTCCTATATTAATAAATCTTGAGGTAAGTTATTACTGAATTATTGACTATTCTAATATCCATTTTGCCCAGACTTCAGGCTCTTCTGAAAAGCTAAATCTAACATAGTAACCGGTTGACTCTTTTTGAACTACGGACTGTAGTTTACCGTCTATTTCTTGACCTGGAGGAAGAGGAATATCATATTCTAAAGGGTCTTCACCGAAGTAATATGAAGGAGGTGCGTCGCCCGCAATATCGCCACCACGCATCCGCCATGTCCCCACTTTATAGGTATCCGCACTGGAGATGTTTTTGATTTTTACCTGGGCAATAATAAAAGTCGAACCTTCTGGCGCTTGTCTGGTATCCCACCTCTCGTCCATTACGCGGTAGTACTCGTAGCTATCAGTCAGGTATATTTCTGTTACCGTAACCGCCAGTTTTTCTGTTACGTTTACCTCCAGTTTGTCTGACTCTGCTGTCTCACCAATCTTGAAGGTTTTTTCGTAAGCGGGAATCTCTTCCTCCACCTCTTCTTCTGGAGGTGCGCCCCCTTCCTCTTTCGGTGCTTCCTCTTCCTCTTCCTGTACTGTCTTCGTTGAACCACAAGAAACCAGCACAAGGGATAGCATTAGTAAAGAAACCACCACCAACCAAATGACTTTCTTATTCACCTGCTGACCCCTGAAAATATTATTACTGTAAGTCTATTTCATACATAGATGCGATAGTTTAGACTTTTTTAATTGGACTTGTCAATATATGTGGCATTAATATTAAAATTATTGACAAAGTATTTTCACTATGACATACTGCACGTAACCTATTTAATAGTAGTTAGTGCTGAGAGATCCTGGAGGGGTGGCAGAAGGGGGCACACTTTAGCCGTTTGATTAAAAAGCAAAACCACAATAATTACCCTGGCAGCTAGTAAGGCAATAATATGTGGGCTTACGCAATTAGAAGGATACTACTTCTTCCGATCACCTTATTCATAATAACCATAACCGTGTTCGCTTTAATGCGCATAATGCCGGGCGATGTAGTGGACCTTATTATGGTCCAGATGACTCAATCAGAAAGCCGAAGCAGAGAAGAAATAATTGACCGTGCCACGATTGAGCACGCTTTGGGATTGGATAAACCTTTCCTTGTCCAGTATGGTGATTGGATGGGAGGTATTTTTACACGTTTCGACTTTGGGGAATCGTTGCTTTCCGGGCAATCTGTAACTGAGATGATTATACAAAGATTACCCATAACCCTGGAACTCAGTTTAATGACTATCATATTATCATTTTTAATAAGCATTCCTATAGGGATATATTCAGCAATTCGTCAGGATACCCCGGGTGACTATATCGGGCGGATTTTTGCCATCGGGATGATGTCCATTCCCAACTTCTGGGTAGCGACTCTGGTAATAGTCCTTCCCTCAGTCTACTGGGGCTGGTCGGTAGAAATGGAGTATATCCCTCTCTGGGTTAACCCGCTGAAGAACATGCAGATATTATCCATTCCAGCACTCATAGGGGGCATAATGAGTACCGGCATGACAGTGAGACTGCTACGAACTATAATGCTTGAGGTAATGAGAGAGGATTACATCAGGACAGCCTGGGCAAAGGGACTCAGTGAGAGATTAATCGTCATGAGGCATGCTTTCAGGAATGCGATGTTGCCAGTGGTCACTATGTTTGGAGGAGTGCTCGCCGGATTGTTCGGGGGCTCAGTTATTATCGAGAACATATTTAACATACCGGGAATGGGCCGTCTGTCACTGCAAGCTCTTGTTCAAAGAGACTATCCAATTATTGCTGCACTAAACTTTATGATGTCAGTCCTCGTGGTAGTGTCGAATTTACTAGTTGACTTGAGTTATGCCTGGTTAGATCCCAGGGTTCAGTATAAATAACGAAAGAACAGTAGAATGACTAGCTATACTGGAGATTTAACCTCAGATAGAATGGTAGTGCCAAAGAAGCGTAACGCTATCTTGCGTTTACTGATAAGGTTGGTGAAGGAGAAGCCACTTGGTACAGTAGGTGCGGTTATTGTACTGGCACTATTGTTCTGTGGCATCTTTTGTGATTTCCTGGCCTCTTATCCTATAAGTGAGAACCACCTCGAAGATAGATTGCAGCCACCATCAGCGCAATATAAACTGGGTACGGACCAGCTGGGGCGAGACATATTAAGCCAGATTATCTATGGGGCTCGTGTCTCGATGATTATCGGTCTGAGCGCCACGGCGCTTACCACAGTTCTCGCTAACCTTATAGGCGGTCTTTCGGCATTACTTGGTGGTAAATTTGACCTCATTGTACAAAGGTTCGTTGATGCCTGGATGTGTATCCCAGGTCTACTTATACTCCTAACTGTGATGGCTATAGTGGGGAGGGGTATGCTACAGCTAATACTAGTCATGGGCATAATGGGTGCCTTCGGTCCCTCAAGGATGATGAGAAGCGCTGTTCTCGCCATTAGACAGAATGCCTATATAGAGGCGGGGAGGGTAGTAGGATGTTCAACTTGGAGATTATTTTGGCGGCATATCCTACCTAATGTTATGTATATGATAATTGTCGGCTTTTCAACAAGTGTCGGTGGGATAATCATGCAAGAGGCTAGTTTGAGCTTTCTTGGTTTTGGTGTTCCTCCCGGGACTCCTAGCTGGGGTGCTATGCTAAGCCAGGAAGGACGCAAATACATGGAATTAGTACCGGCTCTATCATTATGGCCCGGCCTGGTTTTAAGCCTTGTAATCTTCGGTTGTAATATGTTTGGAGATGCACTAAGAGACCTACTTGATCCAAGGTTGAGGGGTGGTCTGGGCCGTTATACAATGACAAAGGCGGCTCAAAAAAAACAGAGGAAATTGCGCACGAGATGGTGGGCATAATCCAAGAAAGTAAGCTATTCAAACCCTTTTTCTTGCGTATAATACTAGAAAGGTAAATTGCATTGGGGCAATCCTCGAAAGAACTGGTAAGAAGACTTTTTGAAGGTAAAGAATCAACTAAGATACTATTTATCCCTTGGATTTCTAGCTTTGCAGCCAAATTAGAGCAGATACCAGTTCGAACGATGCTT
>CAYOHA010000164.1:0-6112 GCA_964403625.1 uncultured Dehalococcoidales bacterium
TCATTATTCAAAACATAAGGCTAGCAGGTCTTCGTTGGTCTGCTAGCCTTTCTTTTAAGTAATTTAGTAATATTAAACCTACACCTCAAAAATCTTCCCCGGATTGAGGATGTTGTCCGGGTCGAAGGCTTGCTTTATCTTCTTCATTAAGGCTAAGAGTGAAGCGTCTATCTGTATCGGCAGGTATGCCTTCTTATCGAGCCCGATGCCGTGCTCTCCCGATATGGCTCCTCCGAATGATACCCCGGCGCGGTAAATATCGCCCAGCACAATGGGAAGTCTCCTGTCCCACTCTTCCCTGCTGATATTCTCGCAGACAGGGTGTAAATGTACGTTTCCATCACCGGCATGTCCGTAGGCTACGATGGGAATGCCATGTTCTGTTGATATCTCTTTCACCCTTCTGACGAACCCGGCTATCTTGCTACGTGGGACGACCACATCTATCAGTTCCATCGGCGCGTACCTTTTTATGGCGTGATAGAACTTTTCTCTGGCATCGAGAAGCCTTCGCTTTGCCCTCTCGCTGCCGGGCACCAGGGCTTCGGTTGCCCCGTGCCTTTTGCATATCTCCTCAACATTGACAAAGTATTCATGGATTTCGTCTTCCGAATCGCCGTCCATTATTATCATCAGGAATGCATCATACTGAGGGTAGGGTATTTCCCTGTCAAGATATTTCTCGACAATCTCGATGATACGCCTCTCCATAAATTCCAGTCCTGTCGGTGTCAACTTAAGTCGAAGGATTTCAGGCACAGTATCAATCGCATCCTGAAGGCTGGCAAATGGAGCGAATAATACCTCTCTTTTCGCCGGTTTGGTGGTGAGTTTCAGAATAACTCTGGTTATTACGGCTAAAGTCCCTTCAGAGCCGGCGATAAGCTGGGTAAGGTCATAGCCGGTAGAGCTTTTAACATATTCTCCCCCTGTTTTTATAATTTCGCCATTGGGGAGTACTGCCTCAAGTCCAAGGATATTGTGTCTGGTTACTCCGTATTTGACGGCATTCATTCCACCGGCGTTGGTCGCCACATTGCCGCCGATGGTAGCCGTCATCTCACCGGGATATAGTGGGTAGTAAAGTCCCTGCTCTTCGACCTTACTACAGAGGTCGGATAGGGTAATGCCCGGCTCGACAGTAGCCGTGAAGTTTTCCTTGTCTATTTCAAGGATCCGGTTCATCTGTTCCAGCGAGAGTAATATGCCGCCGTAAACGGGTATGCATCCGCCGCTGAGTCCCGTCCCCGCCCCCCTGGGCGTAACCGGGATTCGGTTTTCACTGGCCAAAGCCAGTATCTTTGCCACGGATCCGGCATCTCCCGGCTTTACCACTACCTCCGGAAAATAATTTTCGGCATGGGGGGATTCATCATGAGAATACGACTCCATATCGTCCCTGTCTATGATGATATTGCTATTGCCGACTATATCTGCCAGTTTTTTTATTATCTGGTCGGTTACCCGCCCGTACCTAGGCTCCATAATTACCACCTTATTAATATTGAATGATAGCACAGAGTTTGAGTATGACGAAAGCTAGGTTTGGTATCAAGAGTTGTCTGAGGTTGTCCAAAAATGTCATTCTGGAGGAGGCCTTCACAAAGTGAAGGACGACGAAGAATCTCAGGGAGGGGAAAGTAAAAAAGTCCCGCCCGACCCTGAGATCCTTCGCTTCGCCCCAGGATGACATCTAGCAATTTTTAGATAACCTATGGAAAAAGATTGAAAACAGCACTTATAATACAAGCCCGAAACTTACATAAGTAAATGGTCTTCTTGATCGAGGCTCGTTATCAGTGATTATATGGTTTCAAGGTTTTTCTTCGCTTCTTCGAACTCCCGTCTCAGCCTTTCGGATTCAGCCAGAAGCTTCTCATGCTCTCCGGTAAGCGAGTTTATTGTGTCTACCAGTTTGTGGTATTCTCTGACCGTATCGGCGGCTTTAGTGCCGTCCTTGTACTGTTCAGGGTCCGATAGTAATATCTCGACTTCACTCAGTCGTTTTTTCCTTTTGGGAAGTTCGGCATCGATTTCAGCGATGCGTTTCCTGACGGGTAACGTCTTCTGATAACAGTTATTCCTTAACTCTGCTTCGATTACCTTACGCTGGTGCCGTTTCTCTTTTGTCGTGGTTACTGCTACAGCATCCGTTTTTTCAATCTGAGGGACTTCTGTAACGGCTTTCGATGAAGTCTCCCTCCAGTAAATGTAACTGTTATAGTCTCCCTGAAAGACGGTTACTTTACCGTCCCGGATATCAATAATCTTGTTAGCAATCTGCCGGATAAGAGTCAGGTCGTGGGTGATAAAACATAGTGTCCCGTGGTAGGCTTCAAGAGCATCGGTAAGTATCTCGCGTGAGGCAATATCAAGGTGGTTGGTAGGTTCGTCCATTAGAAGGAAGTTCACCGGCTGCATCAGCATCCTGGCTATCGCCAGCCGGCTTTTTTCTCCACCGGAAAGTACTGATACCTTTTTTAAGATATCGTCAGCGTTGAAGAGGAATGCTCCGAGGACTCGCCTTAGATTTTCCTCAGGTTCATCCGGGGCTATTTTTCTTAGTTCATCAAAAACACTGTTTTCAGGGACAAGAAGCTCCAGTACATACTGGGCATAATAAGCCAAGGCAGCACTATGTCCCAGTCTACGTTCCCCCTTTTCGAAGGGAAGCACTCCAGCCATAATCCTGAGTAGTGTCGTTTTACCAGCACCGTTGGGCCCTATCAGGGCAGCTCTATCGCCCCGGTAAAGGGAAAGATTAAGGTCTCGGTAAACTATATTCGATCCATATGCTTTATAAACGTTTCTCAGAGTTATAACCTCCTGACCGCTTCGCGGTGGGTCAGGAAAGGAGAAGTGTATCTTTTTGGTTGCTCTCGGTACCACCACTTTCTCCATCTTTGCCAGTTGTTTTATTCTACTCTGGACCTGTGACGCTTTCTTCGCCTTGTAGCGGAACCGTTCGATGAAGCGCATTTCCTTCTTAATCTTAACTTCCTGCCTCTTCGCCGCAGCCTCTTTAATCTCAAGGTCTTTCTGCCGTGCGACAACGTAGCTGTCATAGTTACCGTAATGAAAGATGACCTCGTCCCGCTCGAACGCAAGCACCTTGCTTACCACCCGGTTCAGGAATGCCCTGTCGTGAGAGGTAACCAGCACGGCTCCCTCGTAGGTTTCAAGGTAGTTCTCAAACCAGATACAGGACTCAAGGTCGAGATGATTTGTCGGCTCGTCGAGGAGCAGCAGGTCGGGGTTGAGAAAGAGGAGTTTTGCCAGTTCGGCGCGCATCAGCCAGCCGCCGGAGAAGTCAGTCAGCGGGCGGTTGAAGTCTGCTTCATCGAAACCCAGTCCGGAGAGGACTACCCTGGCTTCGTGTTCGGTATTATAGCCGCCAGCTGCTTCGAATTTAGACTGTAGTTCACCAAGCCGGCGCAGGAGTTCAGCCGAAGTTTCGTCATCTGTCTCCTCTGCCAGCTCTTCCCGGAGGACGTCAATCCGGTGTGCCAGACCAGTAATTTCAGTCGATGAGGAGACGACATCTTCAAGCAACATCCGTTTTGAAGAAGATATTATCTCCTGCTTCAGGTAACCGATGGTGGTACCTTTACGCCTTGATACGCTGCCTGTGTCCAGAGTTATGTTTCCGACAATAATTTCAAAAAGTGTTGTCTTGCCAGACCCGTTAGGGCCAATAACAGCTATCCGGTCCCTGGCGTTGACATTGAAGCTGACGTTTAAGAACAGCACATTATCAATATATGACTTGGATATATTTGAAACGATTAGCATTTGCATTCACCAACACGAGTAATTATACATTGGGACGGCGTTAATGGCTACCAGACCCGGTTGGCGGAACGGTTTATTGACATTAACTCACGGACTAACGTAGCATAATGAAAAATTCTTCGAAGGAGGCGACCAGAGAATATGGGTGATACGCTAAAAGGGAAGGTAGTTGTGGTAACCGGTTCGGGGCAGGGAATCGGGCGGGGTATTGCTCTAACGATGGGCAGAGAGGGAGCCATGGTAGTAACCAATAACCGTAAACCGGGGTCAACCGGTTTTGCCATACTGAAGGACGCCCAGTTAAAAGTACTCAACAAAGAACAGAGAGAGTGGGTGTATAAATTATTGAAAGAATATTCCGGTGATGCCGATACCACAGCCAGCACAATCAGAGAACAGGGGGGTGAGGCGGTAGCTTTCTTCGGTGACATTTCCGACTTTGAAGTGGCCGGCAGGCTGATACAGAAAGCGGTAGATACCTACGGAAAGATTGATATACTGGTCAATGTCGCCGGGACTTTCGGTTTCAGCCCGGTATGGGAAATGACCGAAGAGTTATGGGACCATGTTACGATAATAAAACCCAAGGGCTATTTTAACTGTATCCGCCATGCTGCTCCCTTTATGATGAAGCAGAAGTGGGGGCGGATATTAAACTGCACCTCGCAGGCCTGGGCAGGAGACAGCCTGAAACATGTCGAGTATGCCACGGCTAATGCCGGTGTTGTTGGCCTGACCCGGGCTGTCGCCAGTGAGTTGTACCCTTATGGCATAACCTGTAACGCCTTCTCGCCGTTTGCCAGGACGCGGGCTTCGCTTGAGTTGATAGCTTATTATCTGGCTATGGCAAGAGGAACAACTTCTCCAATGGATCTTGAAACTCAGCTCGAGATGACGCCAGACCCTGAAGGTGTAGGTCCTCTGCTGGTCTTTTTAGCATCTGATGCGGCGGCGAAAGTAAGCGGCTCAGTGTTTAGTGCCTCGGCTTCGAGTATCGGAATATTTAGTGATGCTGAAATAAAAAGGAGCATCACGAAGTCCAACGGCAGCTTTACGGTAGAGGAAATAATGCAGCAGGCACCGAGAGGTCTGCTGGCGGGGTACGAGACTCATGTGGTTAAACCACGTAACTAGCAATAATATTCATCTTTTTAAAATAAAAAGGAGAGGATAATAAAATGGCGAAAACAAAATACGGGCATCTGGTAAAGAAATTGAGTTACCATAAAGCTCCGCACGGCAATTTAACCTGGCCTAAAGGTAGTGACCTGGAAGGACTGAATCTTAACTTTGCCTTTGCTTATACCAGCTTTGCTGGTGAATGGACCCCGGGGAGGACCGGCGGGCATATACACTCTTATGGAGAAGTATTTGTTTATACTGGACTGGACTACAACCATCCGAATGATCTGGGAGCGGAAATCGAAGTTGTGATGGGTGATGAAGGGGAGAAGTACCAATTTGATAATACTACCGTAGTTATCATTCCCCCGGGACTCCATCATAATCCTGTGGTAACTAGGAAAGCTGATAAACCTTATGCTGCCCTGGTAATTTCTCTCAACGGGGAGGATGAATATACGGACTTACCTGAGAGAAGAAGCCCGTTTACGACGGGAGAAAAATACGCACACCTGGTGAAAAAACTGGAGATGCGAGATATTCATCGTAAATCGGGAGGAAATGCCGATATTATTGCCGGATGGAATGGGAAGGACATGAAAGGGTTCGAGCTTAATTTTACCTGGGCATTCCACACCGGGTTGGGTGCCTGGCACGAGCATGACCCGCACGTACATCCCGGTGATGAAGCCTTACTCTTTGTCGGTCTCGACCCTGATAATCCGGACTATCTTGGAGCGGAAATTGAGATAGCGATGGGCAAGGAGCAGGAAAAACATATTTTTAATACGCCAACCGTTGTCGTCGCCCCGGGAGGCTTCGTACACTGTCCGTTGATAACCAGAAAAGTTGAGAAACCTTATGGTTTCAGTGCCATTTCTCTTAGCAACGGTCATGATACCAAGTGGTTGGGATAATCAAAAGTATATACCTGGATAAACAGGCTCTTTTTATACGAAAATAATAAGGGGCAGGTACTATAATTTCAAGTAACCTGCCCCTTATTATATTAACTCAAAGACTGCCCACTAAGCCTTGCCAATTCGGAACATCTTGGTTCCACAGGTCGGGCATGTTCCTTGAGTAGCAGGCTTACCATTCTTCATGGTAATGGCTCTCGGGTTTCTCATCTCTTTTTTCGCTCGACACTTGACACAATACGCCTGCATTTGAACCTACCTCCTTTTTTTAAATGCAG
>CAYOHA010000165.1:0-6071 GCA_964403625.1 uncultured Dehalococcoidales bacterium
CATTGAGGACTCTCTGTCTCATTTCCCAGGAAGGGTCAATCCGGCTGATAAGCCGTTCGGAACTCTCCAGCTTCGGCAAAGGCTGTAAAGTCGGCTGGCAGCTCGCTGTAAGCACGGTAGAAATAACGAGGATACTGATTAGAGCTGTTACGCCTTTCAATCCGGTTCTTATTAAAACCTGTCTCATTTCTCTTCCTCCTTGTGCCATGTGAGGGCTTGTATCAAATGTCATTCAGAGAAGCGAAGCGACGAAGAATCTGGGCATGGGGCTTGCGGTAAGCCAATAGTCTTCACCACCCTGAGACCCTTCGCTACGCTCAGGGTGACATTAAGGAACACACTTTTGATACAAAGCTGCCATGCGTTGACAGGTGGTTCGACTATATATACGGAGAAACGGGAAAAGTATCACAGCCGGAATTATCCGTTGGATGGAATGAGACTAACGACTATAGTTGTATAATGACAATGCCATATAGGATATTACCCGTGGTGCCGCTGAGCGAGGATTGAGTGTCTTAACCTGGTTCATTTATAAGCAAGACAACCAGAAGAATAACAGCTAAGATAATCACCAGTATTGCGGCGGCAAGGGTTCCCTGCCACAGTCTCCTGCGGGTTATACCCCAGAACAATAATGTATGATTTACAGAGAGGTCATTCTTTTCCTGCTCGGCAAGCTGATGGACAAGCTGTGCTTTCAGGTTCTTAGTAAATTCTTTCGAGGGTGTTTCACGGAGAGTTGCCATTCTACGAGCAATATCAAGCGCCGTTCGCGTATCATCGTCTATAGTTCCGGCGATTTCACTTTCACTTCCCTCCAGTATGCGGTCCAGACTTTCCAGTAACTTTCTGTCTCTTTCAATACTATCCTTCATTTTGCCACTCCAAAAAACTATCTCTCAGCTTTCGTAATGCCCGGCATAGTATAGTACCTACATTCGTCTCGGATAAACCGGTGACCCTGGATATCTCTCGATTTGTCATCCCGCTGCTGAATTTTAGTGAGATAAGCTCCTGTTCACTCGATTTCAGCAGGGATAAGCACTCGCGCAACCTGTGGAGCTCTTCTATACGGTCAACTTCCTCCTCAAGCGATGTCGAAGATGCCAATAAGTCCGGCTCTGCTTCTTTCCGAAATTCCTGTTCTTTACTCCTTCGCCGGTAATAATCAATAAGCACATTACGGGCAATGGAGAAAATCCAGGTAGAGAAAGAAGCTTTCTCAGGGTTATATTTTGTGAAACTGGTCAACGCTTTTTTAAAAATGTCTGATGTCAGGTCTTCGGTCGTAGCCCTGTTTCCGACCCTGTAATACACATACTGAAAGACTCTGGGCAGGTACTGCTCATAAAGGCTACCAAACAGCTTAGCTTTGCTGCCGGAAACCACTGCCTTTTCCCCTTCTACTGCAGACAGTAAAAAGACCAGCAATTTCTAACTCCATTGTTATATACGGAAAAAGTAGAAAAGTATCACATAAATTCCGAGAAATATCAACAGAATCGCATCAATTTTATACTTAGAAAAGGTCATCGAGTTCCCAAATCCACTCACTGTCGGGCAGGGGGATGGCCTGCTTATGCTAAAGCTCCCGCCTGCCAAAGCTCAGGAAGGACGGCGGGCAAGCCCCCCTACTGAGCCTTGGCGGGCAGGTCGCTACACTCCAACATGACAATTTCGTGATTAGCTTAACACATATTGACTTTATAATGAGTATTATCTAATATCATATCAATATAGAAATATGAAAGGAGGAAAAATGTTAAAAGACTTCAAGTCTTTCATCATGAGAGGCAATGTAGTCGACATGGCTGTGGGTATCATCATCGGTGCGGCGTTCGGTACCATCGTATCGTCTCTAGTCAAAGATGTTATTATGCCCCCGATTGGTTTAGCTTTAGGCAAGATAGACTTTGCTAATCTGCTGGTGGTCATAAAACAGGGTACACCTCCGGCTCCATATGATTCCCTGGCGGCGGCTCAAGCTGCCGGGGCAGTTACTATTAATTATGGGTTCTTTATTAATACAGTAATCACCTTCTTGATTATAGCACTCGTGGTTTTCTTCTTTATTGTACGTCCTATTGGCAAAATGCGTGAGAGACAACAGGTCAAGCAAGCGGCTCCACCACCGGCAGCACCAACAACTAAAGAATGCCCTTATTGCTTCTCAAGTATCCCGATTAAGGCAACTCGATGCCCGAATTGCACTTCTGAACTAAAATCAGCCTGAAGATAGGATTACGATGATTCAAATACCAGCTAAACTGTGAAGTATCTTTGACAGAAGGTTAAGTTTGTATTAAAAACCGGAACGCCCTTATTGTCAGAAGACATCAATTTGTCCGATGTATAAATATAAGGGCGTTCTTGTGGATTTTTCAGGAGGTAAAATATGGCTAAGGTTACTATGGATATTAAAACACTGGTCTATCCCATGCCGGCATTTCTTATTGGGGCAGATGTTGATGACAGACCTAACTTTATGACGGCTGCCTGGTCCGGGATTGGTGGCGGTACGCCTCCGATAATTACCGTGGCGATACGGCACAGCCGTTACACTCTCAAAGGTATCAGGCAAAACATGACTTTTTCCGTTAACGTGCCTTCCGTTAGTCTAGTTAAGGAGACAGACTACTGCGGTATTGAATCAGGTAGCAAGGTTGACAAAGTAGCGGTCTGTAAATTCAAGGTGTTTTACGGCAAACTGGAAACCGCACCTTTGATTGAGCAGTGCCCGGTCAACCTTGAATGCCAGGCAATACATATGCTGGACGTGGGCAGCCACATTCTTGTTGTTGGCAGAATTGAAGAGACCTATGTTTCGGAGGACTGCTTTACTGACGGAAAACCTGATGTTGACAAGATTAAGCCCTTCAGTTTCGTCCCTCGCCCTGAGGCAAAATATCAGGCTCTTGGTGAAATCGTGGGCGAGGCATTCAGTATCGGTCTAGAACTAAAGAAGGGGGATATAGATTAAGCTTCTCGCTATCTACTTCACCCCCTTTGTTCGTTTCTTCACTAAGATATACTATTCTTCAGGTTGTAGTAATCCAGAGCCTTTCTCAGAGCGAGGGCACCGCGTGCCAGAGAAGTAAAGGTGGCAACACCGCCACTCTGAAGCTTCTTGATTACGTCTCCAGCCTGCTTTACGTCCTCGGATGAGAAAGACCACGAGAGGATAGCCATCACCGGCTTTGGTGTGTTTTGCCTCATATTTATTAATAAATCAATGAGAGAATCGGCAGAACCTCCGGGACCGAAGCGGGCACCGGTCAATATCACCAGATTATCAATATTGACATCTCTTACCAGAATTTCCATAATACGCTTTATCTCCCGGCGGTTCTGGTTAGCGGTATCTATCGGGTTTCGGTAACCTCCTCCTATCAGAGTATAAAATGTAGCCAATTCATCATACGATTCTTTAGTAAGCAGAGGCACTTTTAGTCCGGCTTCAGCAAAGGTATCGGCAATGGCTACCGACTGTCCCCCCGACACACCGGTTATTCCCACCCTTTTACCGCTAACAGGAGGAAGATATAGAATAGCCTTCAGAGTGTCAATAAGTTCCTCCATACTGGAAACACTCACCGCCCCACACTGTTTAATGGCCGAGTCCCATATCGATTGAGGTACCGCCAGAGAACCGGTATGCGAGGCGATAGCTCTCTCTCCTTCCTCCGTCCGCCCTCCTTTCCATATCACCACCGGCTTCCGGGCAGAGACGTCTTTTAATACCTCGAGGAACCTTCTTCCGTCCTTTACTCCCTCTATATACATACCAATTGCCATAATCCCCGGGTCGTTACCGAAGTACTCCAGGTACTCGGGAGAATCGAGCACAATCCCGTTACCGAAACTGACTGTCTTGTTAATGTTCACTCCGTGCAGATGTGCTTCCTGATTGAAGGCGACAGCGTGGGTACCACTTTGAGAGATGAGACCCACGTTCCCGACGGGACCGGTATACTGTTCAAAGCCACCCCGCCCGATACCGATAGCGGGATTGAAGACTCCCATACAGTTGGGGCCAATGAGGTGGAAGTTCGCTTTCTCTGCCATTTCAGTAATTATACGCTCGAGCCTGATTCCCTCCTCGGTATCTGTTTCGGAAAAGCCGGCGGTAAAGAAATGGGCAGCAGCGACATCTTTTCGAATACAGTCCTGGACGATTCTAGGGGCCACCGCCCTCGGTACGGCGACAATCGCCAGGTCTACCGGTTCCGGTACATCCAGCAGGCTGATGCAGTTTTCCACACCCAGGGCTTTAATACCCTCAATCTCTTCAGGTGCAACCTGAACAGAATAAAGCTTCCCTTTAAAGCTCTGGTGGGAACGAAGCCACATATAATTAGTCTCACGCTTATCTCCTACTACAACCAGGCACTTTGGATTAAAAGCCCGGTCTAACTTAGTAAAATCTGCTTTCAATTTCTTCTCCTCTCAAGTCTTTAATTCTCTCTATTTAATACAGCCCCTCTTTTTACAGACTGGAGTAGTTAATATCAACCGTTATTCATAATTTTTGTTAATCATAGCATATGACTATACTTTAGTGAAATTACACTTAATCAACATTTTTGTTTTCTAATTTTTCTATTTTCAAGCTTGACATTAATCAAATTTAAGTCATAATAGTGGTGTGATATGGATGCTATTTTGTCTGTAATAGATACAAATATTTGTTTATTACTCAGATATATAGTAATCGATACAAAATAAATGGTTGAGATGGTAAGGAGGTGAGAAGGTATTATGAAACCTGAAACAGCACAAGTTAAAATGATATTTGATGATGAAATGGTAAGAAGGATAATGGAGTACTTAATCAAAACGCTGGCAGCTCCAAAGTTGAAGATATCCTACGATCTACAACTTCCACCCGAAGTTGTGGACGAAGCAATAAGAAAGATGGAAGAAGCTAAGTTAATTAGAACCCAAACTGAAAGAAGTAGGGATGTATATTCACCGACTGAGGCAGGACTGGAAATGAAGTCTTTTCTCTTCACTAAGTATAAGTAATACGCATGAATGTCAGCGGGATTATGATTGATATTGTCAAACTAGCGAATGGAAGTCTCTTCATATACATAACTATTACGTTCAGGAGGTAGTAATATGACTCCTCAAGAATATGGCTTTTTAATAGGACTTGTTATAGTTTTTGTTTTTGTTTTTGATGCTATCGATTTGCATCCTCAAATCGGCTCATTTGGTTTCTTAAAATCATTCGCATATTGGGCGTATTTCGCAATAAGGCTTATGCTATCTTCCGTGGCTTCTTTAGTCCTGGCTGCAATACAACCGGACTTATTAATCCCGGTAACAGCTTTTATCGGTGTTATAGCTAGCGTTACAGTGTTGCAAAGCCTTAACTTAAACATCGGAGGTAACGAAATAGCCAACGTGAAGAATCTACTCGATGGTTATAAGACTAAGATGGTCAGTGATGAATCAGAGCGCCGAGGTGCTAGAGCCGATTCATCTATCCTCGAACTTGTACAAAAGCTGGTAGATGTTTGTACTGTTGAAGAACTCGATGAAGCTGTCAGATCGATGTTGCTGAAAGCAAAATGGAAACCTGAAGATATAACAAAGCATATAAATGACCATCGTGCCGCTTCGGGCAACTCCGAGCATTACTTTGAGGCTATTTTAGCCAATGAGGTGGCAGAGATGAATCAAGAATATGCTAAAAAGCTGCTCTCATTTGCAGCAATTAGACGTAAACCCGCCTGAGAACCGGATACTTGGATATTCTTTGATATCTTCTAAGCGTTCGTTTATTTTTCTTTAAAACAGCTCTTCTCTCTTCAGACTGCGGTAGTTTTTGTCACCGATAATGATGTGGTCGAGGACTTCGATGCCCATAATTTTTTATGCGATTTTAATTTATGGACTTACTCCATACAGTCCTTCAGCAATATTTTTCATAATACACCAAGCTAGAAAGGCTAAGAATTTCAGAATATCCCTCTCTATTAGTGTCCAAAAACCATCTAAATTGAAAGGCATATCATCTTGTCCATTAATGATTCTACCAAAGATATAACGTTTTCCGTCTA
>CAYOHA010000166.1:0-6071 GCA_964403625.1 uncultured Dehalococcoidales bacterium
CGGCATCGGTTTCACGGGCGAATCTTATCATTCCTCCTGTACTTAATACAGCATCAGCAAGTGCTTTTGCCTCTTGCCGGCACTCCGGATGGACGACCACCCTAGCCTGTGGGTATTCGGTTTTCAGTCTGATGATATCCTGCGCCTGAATTCTGACATGTGTGGGACAGTATCCAGGCCAGAGAATCATTTCTCGCCCGGTTTGACGGGCGACGTAGTCACCCAGATACTGGTCGGGTATAAAGATGATTTCCTTAGCATCGGTGAGTTTCTCGACAATTTTGACAGCATTAGCTGAAGTGCAGCAGACATCTGACTCTGCTTTGACTGCTGCTGAGGTATTAACATAACAGACGACCTTAGCTTTGGGGTGCTCCTTCTTTTTCTCCCGAAGCCGTTCAGGCGTGATCATATCTGCCATTGGACATCCGGCATGTCTTTCTGGAAGTAAAACTATCTTATCCGGGCAAAGAATTGAGGCTGTTTCAGCCATAAAGTGTACTCCACAGAAGACGATAACATCGGCATCGGTCTTGGCTGCTTTCTGGCTCAGTTCTAGAGAGTCACCGATGAAGTCAGCTATGTCCTGAACCTCACCCAGCTGGTAATTGTGGACTAGTAAAATTGCGTTTCGGCTTTTCCTTAGATTATTAATCTTCTTCAGGAGTGCTGTGTTACTCTCTTCCATAATCCTTTATCCTCCAGTCGTTGGTATAGACATTCATCCTTTTTCCCCTGACGAAGCCAAGAAGAGTAATACCTAAGTCACCGGCTAGCTTTACGCCCAGGTTGGTGGGGGCAGACTTGGAAATAAGTATCGGAACATTTCTCCTGGCAACCTTGAGTAAAATTTCCGAGGAAATTCTGCCGCTGGTGATTACCATCCGCCCGTCGGTGGGAATGTCTTTTAAAAGACATTCGCCAAAAATTTTATCGATAGCATTATGCCTTCCTATGTCCTCATTGAAGACCAGAATACTCGCTGCATCGCACAGGGCGGCACTGTGGACGCCACCTGTAGCTTGAAAAACTTCGGAACGGTGCTGGAATTCTTTTACCAGTGAGTATACTTCATCAGCGGATATTTCGGTTCGGGACTCGATTTTTGTCTGGTTTTGCATATCGGTGGCTCGATAGAAAGAAGCCCCCCTCCCGCAACCGGAGGTTATTATCCTTTTAAATATTTCATTGGCTGGAGTTTTTTCTTCGTTGGTCTCTACCCGTGCCACACCTCGCCGGTCATCAACCAGAACATTCTTGATTTCATCTTTAGTTTCAAGTAATCCCTCAGAGAAGAGGAAACCAATAGCTAGATAGTTCAAATCTTTCGGCGTGCAGAGTAGAGTGACCAGTTCTTCATTATTCAGAATGATGGTCAGCGGGAATTCTCTGGTAACCACATCTTCTACTTTCTCTCCACTTTCCCCTTTAAGCCTTAATATAGTGATTTTTTCTATTTCACTCTCCATTTTTGCCTGCCTTTATCTTATCACCTGTCCTGTCCCTTTCTATCGTTCCGCCCCCCACCACTACATCTCCCTGATAAAAGACTACCGCTTGTCCGGGGGTGATTGCCATCTGGGGGTTCTTGAATTTTACGTATATTTTGTCTTCACTCAAAGGGCTTATTGTTGCCTCGGTCTCCTTCTGGGTAGATCTTATCTTTGCCTTTACTTCAAGTGGTTGTGCCATTTTTTCTATGGCTATCCAATTCAGTCCTGAAGCAATAAGCTCATCGCGATATAATGCTTCTCTGGGACCGACCGTAATAGTATTCTTTTCAGGGTCGATGTTGGTAACAAATGAAGGTTCTTTACTTGCTATGCCCAGCCCTTTACGCTGTCCGATGGTATAAAAGGGAATTCCCTGGTGCATTCCTATGGTATTGCCTTGTTCATTCAAAATCGGTCCCGGTTTTAAGGTATCAATAAGAGAATGGTAACCACTGGCGATAAAGTCCTGACTCTCTGGTTTATTCTCGACTTTAAGTCCAAACTCACGAGCTATGTCTCTGACTTCGTCCTTGGTATAATCGCCAACAGGAAAGAGCGAGCGACCAAGCTGTTCCTGTGATAGATAAGCAAGGAAATAGGACTGGTCTTTTTTTGAGTCCTTTGCCTTTTTTAGCAGGTAACGGTGACTGTCCTTACTATATTCTACCCTGGCATAATGGCCGGTGGCAAAGCAGTCGAATTCAATACCGATATCCTGAGCCTTTCTCAGTAATGCACCGAATTTGATCCTGTGGTTACATTTAAGGCACGGATTAGGGGTTCTCCCTGAGAGGTATTCGTGGTAGAAATAGTCCAGTACTTCGTTTTTATACTCCCGGGTAAGGTCGAGAATATGGAACGGAATACCCAGGAGCTGTGATACCATTCTGGCATCTTCCGTGTCATCCTCCTCTCCTGGTCCGTAGCAAGCACGGCTTGTGCCTTCTTCCGGTAGTTCCTCTCCGTCCCATATTTTCATGCGTATTCCGATGACCTGATATCCCTTCTCTTTAAGAAGAGCCGCAGCAACAGATGAATCTACCCCGCCACTCATTGCCACCAGTACTCTAAATGTAGGCATTTTCTCAACACTGATTGAAAGGCTTAATAATATATTTTCTTCTGTTAGATTTGTGGGAAACTAAAATCTATGAATTACTTTTTTGCAAGGATTTCTATGGCAATATCAGCCGCCCGTTTTCCGGAAAGGAGCATACCCCCGAAAATAGGCCCCATTCTGGGAGCACCCATAACTGCATTAGCTGCCATACCAGCAACTATCAGACCAGGATATACCTCTTGGGTATTTCCAATTATTTTACTCTCTGCCACCTCAGCCCACATCGGTCTCTCACCCGTAATTCCACCGGCTTTGGTCCTCAGCCTGGCACCGATTTTTTTAACAACTATATTACAGACTTCACTCGCATGGCCGGTGGCATCTATTACCAGCTTCGACCTTATAGACAACGGATCGACGTGTAAGTTGGCTAGAGAGGTAGCACTCCAGTTCAGCACCAGACCGGTTATCCTGTCTTCCTCCCTTATCATCACGTCTTCAACACTGATTAAGTTGAATATTTTTGTTCCCGCCTTTATCGCTTTGGAACAGATGGTTGAGGTAGCTTCCAGGGCGTCGGCAATATAGTAGCCTTTTCGGTACTCTTTTGTTCTAACGTCAAACTCATCCAGCAGTATCTTACCCTCCTCCTGGACCACGATATAATTGAACATCATCCCCCCACCCGGCATACCACCTCCGACCCGGAGTTGCCTTTCGAAAATCACTGTTTTTACCCCGCTTTTAGCCAGATAATATGCAGCCGTCATGCCGGACGGTCCGGCTCCGACTATTGCGACTTCAACCTCCATGGCATCTAGAAAGTCTTTCATAAAACTTTCGGTTATTGCCCTGGATATAGTGATGTCATCAAGTTCCATTTTTCCTCCTAGTGACTCTTCCTTTCTTTAGCAGTCGTCATTGTATAGAATATCATACAGCAGGCAGGATTGTGAATTTTTAAAGATTGTGGACTGCACCTTCAGGTATTTGTTGAGTGACGTAGGATATAACTGATTGCTTGGTACCGGCTTTTTATCTGTAACTTTGAATAAAGGTTGTTGATGTGGTTCTTGACTGTTTTTTCCTCAATATTGAGGACTTTAGCAATTTCTTGGTTCGCTTTTCCCAATGCTATTAGATTAAGAATTTCCTTTTCCCTCGGTGTTAAGGGGGCCATATTCTCCATGTCAGTAATCTCTTGGATTTCATCCAGATGACTGTTTATGCTTTCCAGCAGCGCCGGAGATATAGGAGGAATCATTACCATTCTTCCTTTACTGGCAATGCGAATAGCCTCTACAAGTTCTTCTGGAGTAAAACGCCCGTAGACTAGGTATCCTCTGGCTCCAGCAAGCAAAGCCCTAAGCAAAATAGCTTGGTCTTCAACAACGGTAAGCATCAATACTTTTATGCTCGGTACTAGTCTAATGATTTCCGAAGTGGCATTAATACCATTAATTTCCGGCATACGTACGTCCATAAGGACAACGTCAACAGGTTTGTTTTTTATCCATTCTATAGCGGCTCGGCCTGTTGAAACTTCTCCCGACACATGGATATCACTTTCGGTTTGCAGGAAACTGCGAAGGCCTCTCCTAGCAACAAAGTTATCATCAACTATTAGTATACGTACTTGGCTCATTATTGCTCCGGCTTGAACTGCTGTACTAATGGAAATTTCACATTTATCACTGTCCCATTTTTCGTCCCATCTATAGACAAACTCCCTCCCAGAACCTCTATACGTTCTTTCATCCCGGCTAAACCAAGCTTACCTTCAGTCAGAAAAATTCCAATGTCATCCTGTTTGCAGCCTAATCCACGGCCATCGTCTCTAATTTCAATATTCACCTCACTGGAAGATATCTCGATCGCGATGTAGACAAGGGAGGCTTGAGCATGGCGTTCCACGTTGGTCAGAGCCTCCGAAATAATATGCTGGAGTTGATGATTTGTTTCAGTGCTAAGTGTAACGTCAGAGCCTGATAGTTTGAATTCACTAGTTATCCCAGTAGCTCTGCTCCACTCGTTCAATATCTTCGAAATTTGGGATCCGATACCAGTTCTTTCATCTTCGGTATGGAGGTCAAATATTACCTCTCTTATCTCCTGACTGGTACGAGAGCAGACCTCCTCTATGTATTGTGCTGTATCTTTTATTGTACCCGTTGTTCTATTTTTTAGAGCACGAGCTTCCAAAGATAGTCCTTGAAGAGTTTTCAATACGGTATCATGCAACTCCCGGGCAATGCGGTGACGTTCTACTAATACAGTAGTTTCCCTAAGATAATCTTCGTTCTGTCGGCGTTGTGTCCTACCCATGTGGACTATCGCTCCAGCACATACTGCCAGTATGGACATTAATGTTGTCCAGAAAGCATAGCCTGAATTACTGAATCGAACACTAAAGACAGCGAGACGATATTCATAAGCACCGTATAATCCCAGTGCAAAGACTGCTATCATACTCAGGCTTCCAATTAGCCCAAAGCGGGTCGCTGCCTCAAGGATGACATAGACAAAGCCGGCATAGGCTGCTGTATAAAAATCACGGACGAAAAGCAGAATGATACCCCAGGTAATTAGGGTATCAACGATAAGCATAGAGATACCAAGTGCACGTTGAGTACCCGGCGACTTTATCCTGATATTAAACAGACAGGCAGCAGCATTGCAAAAGGCAAGCACTCCGCCCAAAATCATCATAGTTGTCATGGTTGTAGCCTGTACCGGGTGATGCAGTCGAGCTATCAGGAACACCATTGGCACCCACACCCATCTGATAGCTATGAATATCCATTCCAGACGCTTCGTCTCGTAAAGGTATCGTTCTGTCTGGTCTGCCCGTGCTGGGACGATTAAGTAGCTGCCTAACGTTTGGAATTTCAATGAAATACACCCCACTTATTTTCAAAACCGATTATATCACATCGATTATTTCATGATTTTCGCTGCGTTTAATAGGCCTATGAACCCTATTACAATGGCTATTTTAGTATAAAATGAAAATACCTCAAAAGAAAGGAATGATACCAGTTGAGAATTAACCCAAAACATCGAACTTGAGTAAAACCGGGGAGTAAGAGTAGGGAGTTTGGAAAAATTTATGACATTGTCATTGGTACTACCAATACGGTGCCTATCAGGGAAGAAGTCAGGAGCCTTACTCCTGGGTAGCAAGAAGAGCTCTGGAGATAGCCTTCAGCGGTCCACGATATACGTCCCTCCTATTTATTAGCTTTAAATGATTTTTAGGAATTCAGCCTGGTTTTTAGGGGTTTTATGGTTTATTCATCGAATAGGTTTCAACTTGACTAATTATCCTGAGGAGGACGTGCTTATGCGAGATCACAAATGAAAAAGACCCGGAAGAATATACCAATGAGGAGAATAAAAATGATAAAGATTAGTTTCATAAAAAACGAAAAAGCGATATACGTGTTTGCAACTATGATTTGCATTATCTTAATTGCTGTTTCCTTTCTTATGAATCCAATTCTACAGACAAAAGCGAC
>CAYOHA010000167.1:0-6070 GCA_964403625.1 uncultured Dehalococcoidales bacterium
AGTGTCTTTCCGGTAGACCGCCTGGACAACTCGGTAGACAGCTTTACTCTCTGCGCTTCCCCGCCGGAAAGGGTAGGTGCTGGCTGACCGAGCCTGATGTAGCCCAGCCCCACATCTTTCAAGGTTTCGAGTTTGGACTTTATCCTTGGAAAATGCTCGAAGAAGGAAAGAGCTTGCTCTACAGTCATGTCTAACACTTCAGCAATATTTTTACCTCTAAATTTTATCTCCAGAGCTTCACGGTTATAACGCTTACCCTCGCAAATTTCACAGGGCACGGTCACATCGGGTAGAAACTGCATCTCAATCTGTATATATCCCTCCCCACCGCAGGCTTCGCAACGGCCTCCTTTGACGTTAAAAGAGAACCGACCTGGAAGATAGCCTCTCATCCGGGCTTCAGGGACGGTAGCAAATAATTCACGGATAAGAGTAAAAGTGCCGGTATAGGTAGCCGGATTACTCCGTGGAGTACGTCCGATAGGTGACTGGTCAATATTGACTACCTTATCGATATGCTCAATGCCGATGATGCCATCGCATTCACCTGGTATCTCCCGCGAACGATACAATATCTGGGCTAGTTTCTTATGCAGGATTTCGCTGATAAGACTGCTCTTGCCACTGCCCGAGACTCCAGTAACACAGACGAACTTGCCCAGGGGAATATGGACATCAATATTCTTGAGGTTATTTTGTCTGGCTCCCTTTATTACTATCTCCTCACCCGAACCAGGGCGACGTTGATGGGGCAGCGGAATTTGCTTTGCCCGGCTAAGGTACTGGCCGGTAATTGATTCCTTTACCTTCATAATATCTTCAATCGTTCCTGTAGCTACAACCTCACCTCCATGCTCTCCGGCTCCGGGGCCCATATCGATAATATGGTCAGCAGCCCTCATCATAGCTTCATCATGTTCGACAATTAATATGGTATTACCCAGGTCCCTTAACCTCTTTAAGGTAGTAATCAAACGAGAGCCGTCAGCCGGATGCAGACCCACTGTCGGTTCATCACAAATATAAAGCACGCCCATCAGCCCGCTACCAATCTGAGTAGCCAGGCGAATCCGCTGTGCTTCACCACCGCTTAATGTTGCTGAAGGACGGTCAAGAGTAAGGTATTCCAGACCTACATCCTTAAGAAAGCCCAAACGGGCTTGTATCTCTTTAAGTACCTGGTGGGCTATTATCATTTCACGTTCAGTCAACACACTGTTACTTATGGTATCTACCCATTCTAGCACCTGTGTAACCGACATCCCAGTAACATCCATTATATTTTTCCCGCCGATAGTTACAGCCAGGGACTCTGGCTTCAACCGCTTACCCTGACACTGTGGACAGGGTTTCAATACCATGTAACGCTCGGTATTAGCCTTCGAGGCTTCTGACTCTGTTTCTTGATATACTCGCTCCATATTATTAATTATGCCTTCATAGCCCTCTTGATACCTTCTCACTTTGCCGAAGCGGCGGTACACTTTGACTTCACCACCCTCTCCATACAATAAAACGTGAAGCTGTTCCTGACTCAGCTCCTTGAGTGGTGTATGGAGTGAAAAGCCGTAAGCTCTGGCTAAAGACTCAACCCGGTACAGATACCAAGTATGGAACTGCCAGGGACGGATAGCTCCCTGTGCAATGGATAGTTCTTTATTTAACACCAGGTCTGGGTCTATCTCCTGCCTGAAGCCCAGGCCAGTGCATGCCGGGCAGGCACCGTGAGGATTATTAAAGCTGAAAGTCCGTGGAGCAATCTCGCCAAGGCTGATCCCACAATAGACACAGGCAAAATGCTCTGAAAAAAGTAATTCCTCGCCATCAATGATTGATACCAGTACCACCCCTGCCCCGAGTTTGAGGGCAGTCTCTACAGAGTCAGCGATACGACTCTGACTGCCACTTTGCCCGACTACTAACCGGTCCACTACCACCTCAATCGAGTGTTTTTTATTCTTATCAAGCTGAAAGTCTTCAGATAGTTCGTGAATACTTCCGTCAACTCTAACCCGGGCATAACCTGCTTTGCGTAAATCCTCAAATACTGCCTGGTACTCACCCTTGCGGTCTTTAATCACCGGTGCCATAATCATAATCCGGCTGCCCTCAGTTATGTTCTGAATTGCATCCACAATCTGTTGCACCGTTTGGCTGGCGATCTCTCTTCCGCACTGAGGGCAATGGGGATGACCAACCCGGGCAAAAAGCAGGCGCAGATAATCATAGGTCTCGGTAATTGTGCCCATTGTCGAGCGTGGGTTCCTGCTCGGTCCTTTCTGGTCGATGGAAATAGCCGGACTCAACCCCTCAATATAATCAACCTCGGGCTTTTCCATTCTGCCCAAGAACTGGCGGGCATAAGCAGATAGAGATTCTACGTATCGGCGCTGTCCCTCGGCATAGATTGTATCAAAAGCCAGTGAACTCTTGCCTGAACCGGAGACACCGGTAATAACGACCAGTTTATCTCGGGGGATGATGACATCTATATTTTTCAGGTTATGCTCGCGGGCACCTTTGACAATAATGGAATCTAAAGGCATTCCTCCCCCTATCCTCCGCTATCATTGTAACACTAGACCTGAAGCACACTCAAGGGCAAAAATATGCCAGAGTACTTACTTATTAACATCGTGAATAGGATGTAGAGATTATCGAAATTAAACTAATGCGTCTTTTAGCAACCAGCCAGAAACAAAAAAGAAACTGGAGATTTTAGAAGTCTCCAGTTACCTTATCAAGTTTTACAATTGCTATAGTAATAGACTTAGTAGTCTATTTTTTTAGTGTATGGGGTCGATTTTGCAGCTTCTTTCGGTCAGTAGGATGCTATCACCGTAGATAGCATCATAAAGCAGCTCACTGCCAACCATACCGTCTTCATACTTATATTTCTATATTTCTCTTCCTTTCTAAATTTATTATGGTATTTTAGATAAAAAGTATAATTCATCTATGAACTCTTGTCAAATTGATCATTCCTGCAATGCGTATAATCTGCACCGTTACCCCTTGACAGATAATATGAAACGAGTATAATAGGCGTGAAATTATAAAGCTAACAATACTGCGCCTGCGCATAAATATATATTGAACTCATTTTCAGGCTGAAGCCTTGAGGGTAATTGATCTTAACGTCAAGTCTGTTCAGGGAGGTGAATAATTGACATAATACAGATAAAAAGTCAAGAAAAGAAGGTCGATTTCTAGGTGATACTTCTGACCAGTAAATTCGTCTAGTTCAACTAGGTCAAATTAGGAGGTTAAAGGTAATGAAAAAGAGGTTTGTTTGGTTGGCGGTGAGTTTATTGATGGTGCTATCCCTGGTGATTGCATCCTGTGGCCAGGCAGTGGAGGAGGAAGAAGAGGAGGAAGAAGAGGGACAGGTTGTAATCACAGAAGAGGAGCAGGAGGAAGAAGAGGAAGAGGAGGTGGTACAGCCTTCAACCGAAGGACCAGTATATGGTGGTACTTTTACTAAAGCCTACGGGATGGACGTAACTCGGGGTTTTGACGAGGTTTACGGGTTTCATGCGAACCCGACTACTTCTATCCACCTGACTAATGAGGAACTACTGACCGGCGATTGGAGCCGGGGTATGGCAGGTACCGGTGAGGTTGCCTGGGACATGGGGGGCAATGACATTTGGGAATACAAAGATGGCGCTATCGCCGAGAGCTGGGATTTTTCCACACCCGGCGTTTTGGTCTACCACATCCGCCAGGGAATACACTGGGCACTTAATCCTAATAGTGAAGCCAGCCGCTTGGTTAACGGGCGGGAACTCACCGCTGATGATGTGGTCTTCTCCCTGACGATGTTACGGGACAACCCTGTCTCTTATCTCCATGGGCTGCCTGGGATACCGACAGCAAAAGTAACTGCCCCTGACAAGTGGACAGTTGTTATCGAGGTTGACCCGTTGTTTGTGCCGACCTGCAGGACGCGCTATGGTGATTTTATGAGCATCGTACCACCAGAGGTGGTAAATAAATATGGTGACATGCGTGAGTGGAAGACTTCCGTTGGCACCGGCCCATTCATGCTGGTCGATTACGTCCCTGGTAGCTTGCTAACTTTCAAGAAAAATGCCAACTACTGGGACAAGGACCCGGTTGGCCCGGGTAAGGGGAACCAGTTACCTTACCTGGAGACTGTTAAGTATCTGATTATCCCTGATTCCTCTACCATCCAGGCTGCCTTCCGCACTGGAAGGCTTGACGTAGGTGGGGCTACCTGGGAGACTTTCCCCGACTTTTGGGAGCAGACCGACGGAAAGATTAACTATTCTACCAGTATTTTCGATGGTGGTTTTAATACCCATTTTGATATTAAAAATCCTCCTTTCAGTGATGTTAAATGCCGCCGGGCGATGATGATGGCGATAGATTGGGAAAGTCTGGCAGAAGAGCTTTTCGGTGGTGAAGGAGTGGAGATAAACACCTGGCCGGTAACCTATAACTCGGCTTATAAGGCTCTATTCCTCTCCCTTAATGACACGGACTGTCCCGACTCTGTTAAGGAGCTTTATACCTACAACCCGGAGAAGGCAAAACAGCTTCTGACCGAGGCAGGCTATCCTGATGGCTTCAAGGCTAAAGTACTTTGCCAAAGCGTCGCCGGACAGATCGATTACTTCTCAGTGCTTATGGATGACTTTGCTAAAGTAGGCGTTGAACTGGTTATCGAACCCCTTGAGACTGGTGCCTGGACTACTCTATACCAGCAAAAGAGATGGTATGGGACGTACCAGATGTGTTACTCCAGTATGGGTGGCCTGAGCACCGCGCTCCAGATCGGCAATTTCTGGGGGACAGCCTGGGCTAATGCCACTGATGTTACAGACCCCTATATCGGAGAAATGTATACTAAAATACAAACTGCCCTCGTGGAGGAAGGCCAAGACGTAGCCATGGGAATGCACAGGGAGCTGATGAAGTATGTCCTTGATCAGGCTTGGGCAATCCCATTCCCGAAAGCACCCGGCTACAATATGTGGTGGCCTTGGTTGAAGAACTACCATGGTGAATTCAGCGTCGGTAACTGGAACGAAGGTAACTGGGTAAAGTGGGTCTGGATTGACGAGGCATTGAAGAAGTCATTGGGCTATTAAACCTTGACATTGGGAAGATGTTTGAATGGAAACTTAAGCTGGAGGGTTTTGACCCTCCAGCCTATTTTTCATATGATATTTATATTAATACCAGCTGGAATTATGACCGCGGCACCCAGAGTACCATCCTTGGTTTCTTCGCCATTTCTTTGGCAAGTTCCTCAATTTTCCCGTATTTCATACAGGCGGCCATACAGTGCTTGACGCAGGCTGGCTCGAGCCCCTCCCTCGTCCGTGGGGCACATAAAATGCAAAGTTCAGTGGGGAAAGGCAGGAAAGTAAGATATGCCCTGTTGTTAGGTAGCTTCTGCTCTACCTCAATAACCCTGATCCCCCCCATCCCCGCCGGCCACTTGTATTCCTGGGCGCAGGCAACCTGACAGGCATAGCAACCGGTACAATACTCATAATCTATTAATAGGCCATATTCACATTTCTTGGGCATGTCAGACCTCCTCCTGACCGTCAACCCTGTAAATTTTACAGAGCAGATGCTTTATCGGGGCACCCAGTCCGTCTTTACCTTGATAGCCCATTGGAATAAGCTGGTTTACATTCGATTTCCAAACCCCGAATAGTGAAGGCTCTTCACCAGGTTCTTCAGGGAACCACCAGCCGTGAGCGGTCATCACCATCCATTCCGGCACGACAAGAGTAATTTTTGCCTTAAACTGACACCTGCCCATCCAGTTTTCCACCCACACCCAATCCCCGTTACTGATATTATACGTCCTGGCGGTAACGGGATTAATTTCAATAACCGGATCGGGATCAACTTCCCTTAACCACGGGATATTTCTGTGTTCAGCATGGAAGTAGACAGGTGACCTTCTACCGGTAGATAAGATTAAAGGGTATTTTTTATATAATTCAGGTTGACTTACAGGCGTAAACGGCGGCTCCTCATAATGGGCTATGGGTTCGAGCCCCCACTCTTCACGCAATGACGAATA
>CAYOHA010000168.1:0-3990 GCA_964403625.1 uncultured Dehalococcoidales bacterium
GCTAGTATCAAAAAACTATTACCTCAGGCAATATCTATCTTCCTTATATCTCCTACGATGGAGGAACTTATTACCAGACTCAATGAACGCCGCACCGAATCAGCCTTTGATCTGGATGTACGCCTGAATAAAGCTAAAGAAGAGATTAAGCTACTACCCCGGTTTGATTATGTGGTAATCAACAGGTGGGGTGAAATTGACTGTGCGGTATCAGATATCAAGGCGATTATTACTGCTGAAAAATGCCGAGTAAATCCCCGGGAAATCAATCTGTAAGTTAAAAAATTAGTTTTAGTAACAAGGTAAGGACATAACCCAGTATCGCACAGACCGGAAAGGTTATTATCCACGCAACAACGATATCGCCTGCCACACCCCACCGTACTGCGGAAAAGCGTTTGACAGCTCCAACACCCATGATAGATGTACCTATGGTATGAGTGGTGCTTAGAGGTATACCAAAAGCAGAGGCTAATAAAATAGCCAATCCGGCAGCACTTTCAGCAGCAAAGCCGTTTACCGGCTCCAGCTTGGTGATTTTAAAACCTATAGTGCGGATGATACGCCACCCACCGGTAGCCGTACCAATTCCCATTACTACACCACAGATTAGTATTATCCACCATGGCACGGTAAACTCATCCATTACTCCTCCGAGTACGAGTGTCAGGGCAAAGACCCCCATAAATTTTTGCCCGTCGTTGCTGCCATGACTAAAAGCCATGAATCCAGCAGAAAACATTTGTAGTTTACCAAAGGTGCCACGGATAGATGACAAGCGAGCTCGTTGAAGTAACCAGTAGAGACTAACCATTATTATCATACTGAAAGAGAATCCTAGAAGGGTAGAGAAGCCCAGACCGATTAGCACCTTTTGCCATCCCTCCCAGAGCAGAACAGAGGGACCGGCCGCTGCCAGCCCGGCACCAGTGAGACTGGCGACAAGCTCATGGCTTTCACTGGTAGGTATTCCATAGAGCCAGGCGGCTGTACTCCAGAGTACAATAGTGAGCATGGCTGCTGCTACAACTGGGAGATCAATCACTCCTGGTTTCACAATGCCTGTCCCTATAGTGGTCGCCACCGCCGTGCCAGTTACCATAGCCCCCACAATATTGAGTATAGCCGCCAGAATCACAGCATTTCGCGGAGAGAGTACCCGAGTGGAAACTACCGTAGCGATAGCATTGGGAGCGTCGGTCCAACCATTGACGAATTCTGCCGCCAATATTAGTAGCAAAGTGACTACCACTGGGAGGCTGAGACTAGCCATGTTTCAGGGCTACCCCTTCTAAGACATTAGCCACATCTTCACATCTATCAGTGGCAGTCTCCATAAGCTCGTAAATTTCGCGCCACTTAATAAGCTCAGCAATATCTGTGGTATCAGTGAACAACTCAGCTATTGTTGAGCGGTATATCTCATCGGCTACATTCTCTAGCCTGTTAATCTCCACACAGAATTCGAGTATCCGTTTTAGTTGAGCGCTGTGACGTAGCAGGGGCATTGCCTTTTCTACCTCACAGGTAGCCTGGACGATAACATCTGATAATTCCTTAGTACTCTGGGCGGGACGTTCTACCTTGTATAGAAACATAGCATCGGCAGCAGCCTGGATAAAGTCGGTAACATCATCGAGGCTGTGAGCCAGGGTAGCTATATCTTCACGATCAAACGGAGTGACAAAGGTGCGATGCAGTTGCTCCATAATCTGATGAGTAAATGTGTCCCCATCGTGTTCAATCTCATTAATTTCGTTTAATTTTCCTCCAACGTCCTCCCAGGTATCAACCAGCTCTTTCAGTTTCCTGGCTGCTTTCACCATATTCCGAGCACTACCCTCAAAAAGTTTGAAAAAAATTTCTTCTCGGGGCAAAAAAGGAAACTTAAACAATACTGACCTCCTTAGCCACAGAGGCGTTTGAGATAAAAAAATCTATAAATAGAAAGGGAAGTAGAAGAAGTTCTGGAATATCTACCAATTGAAAGTTTAGAGAAGTAACGGACGGTTGTCAAGGTTTATCCTAATGAAGCTAATCAAGATTTCTTACCCTGCGAAGGAAAATAAACGCCAGGACAGACATAAGAACCAGAGCCATAGCGAAGCTACCAACTGCCCACTGCACCTCTACAGCTTCCGCCAGTAATCCGGCTAGGAAACTACTGAAACTCATCAGACCGAACTGCATCATCATAATACTCATTACCCGTCCTCGATACTCAGCAGCTACGTAATATTGAATTAGGGTATTACTCAGAGCCATTTGTCCGGTTTGACTGAACCCAACCAGAGCGATTAGACCAAGAGACAGGTACCAAGATTTTGAAAAAGAGAAACCAACCAGAGTAAGGCCAACAAGAATTCCACCGATAAGCATCATCAGTCCACGTTTTTTATTGGGTAGAGAAGCAATTAGGAGAGAACTTATAATGGCACCAGCACCAGAGACGCTCATCACTATTCCCAGACCGCGGGCACCAACCTTAAGAACGTCCTCAGTAAATATGGGCATCAATTGTTGAAAAGGCATCGCCAGTACTGCGCCAAATAATGTAAAGGACAAGATGATGAGAATGGTTGTTTCACCTTTGAGGTACCTGAGTCCTTCTTTTATATTTACCAAGGCGCCGCTACCTCGAATAGTTGTTTTACTGGTACGGGGTAGAAAAGCGATGAAGATCACGGAAAACAGGTATAAACCGGTCGTAATATAGTAGACAGCCTCAAAACCAACCACTTCGATAAGAAAGCCTGCCAATGCCGGAGCAAACAGACGGAATACGTTCATCCCCATATTACTCAGGGATATTGCATTCATCAGTTGCTCTTCTCCAACTATTTCAGGTAGGATGGCTTGATTTGAAGGCATCATAAAAGCCATTATTGCTCCCTGAAAAACAGAAGATACTACCAGGACCCACCATGAACCAGCATTTTCAGTGCCTAAATATCCTATGGTTAAAGCTATAGCAACTCCTAGAGAGGTCAATGCTGAGCCTGCTTGACCTAGCAGGATTACGTATTTCTTCTGGACTCTGTCAGCAATAACTCCGCCAAACAATGATAAAGATACCATAGGTACGGCATTTGCAAGAGACATTGCTCCTAAAAGGGCTGCTGAGTTAGTCAAACGGTAGATAAGTAGGGAGCGGGCTATCATTAGCATATTCATAGCTACCATCTGCCCTAACATGCCTCCAAAATAGATACGAAAGGTTGGATTTCTAAATGAGCTAAAAGTGTGTAGATTACGCAGGGAGACTCTGGCTGGTCTGGCAGCAGGTATCCCCATATCTCCGCCACCACTATATTCACTTGATCGATTTTTCACTCAATAATTCCTGAACTTTCTCGCTAAAATAACTGAGGAAAGTAGGAATAATAAAAGGTAATGGAAAATATGGGGGAAGTCTTACAAGAGTTCTGATTACTCCTTCAGGCTTCTATCCTAAACCTATAGTTTACACATATAGTTATATAAGCGCAAATCGAACCTTAACTGGATTAATCGTTATAGTGTAAAATGAAGATACCCGAGAATTACGTCGATAGTTCTAATATGTCGTTAGTTGGAGAGTAGTATGGTTAATGATAGCAGTCAGGTCAGCTCCGGTAGAGATAGCATTAAAATGTTCGCTGGTAAAGGTGGTGTAGGTAAGACGACTTGTGCTGCGGCTGTAGCATTACACCACGCTTCTCTAGGGGAGCAGACCTTGGCTATATCAACCGATGCAACACCATCGCTGTCGCATATCTTTGAAGTAACTGATAAAAAGAAACCTGCGAAGGTTAATAAGGGATTATATATAAGTGAACTTGGAGCTAAAGAAGTCGCAGAAATGTGGGATAGGAAATTTGGTAAAGAGGTTTATGAAGTCTTCTCTTCTTTTGTTGCTATTGACTATATAGAATTTGTTGAATTTATGACGTCGATGTTGCCAGGACTGGCTGATGAGTTTATGATTGACTATATCAGGGAATTAGATTT
>CAYOHA010000168.1:4090-6035 GCA_964403625.1 uncultured Dehalococcoidales bacterium
ACCTGGAAGTTACTGAGTTACCAATGTTCCCTTATGAGATAAAAGGCTTAGACAGACTCAGGGAGATTGAAAAAATACTTTTTAGCAAATATAATGGTTAATTAATCCTGAAATTTCGGTGGCTTCCTGAGAATGTATTATTTTGCATACGCATCCAATCTAAACCAGAAGCAAATGCGAGAACGCTGCCCAGACAGTAAACCTCTGTTTAGAGCAACTCTTCCCAATTATAAACTGGTCTTTGTTGACTGGTCCAGACAATGGCGAGGTGGGACCGCCAGTATCCGGGTCTTTAGAGGAGAGAAAGTGTTGGGTGCGGTTTACGAAGTCTCAGAACAATGTATGAGGCGGCTGGATAAATACGAAAGCTCATATAGCAGACTGAAAGTAACGGTATTTAACGAAGACGGTACACCAATAGAAGTAATAACCTATATCAAGGGTGGTCAAACTAAAGAAGCCAAACCTTCGCCGGAATACGTATCTATAATTCAGCAGGGTTACAGAGATTGGCAAATTGTCTGATTTGTTAGCTTTACTGGATGGTTTTTGAGGTGATCATCAAGAAAATCTTGACTATTAAACTACGTTGGAGTAGAATTAATTAGCAGTCTAGGAGATAGAGTGCTAATTTTTTGTGCATCAACTGTCTGGAGGTGAAAAACTTGCCCACGTATGAGTATGAGTGTTCCAACTGTTCATCTCGGTTCGAGTTAAAGCGAAGCTTTAGCGATAATAGCCCGGTCTCCTGCCCTCAATGTGGTTGTGATGCAAGACGAATCTTCTCGCCAGTGCCGATAATCTTCAAGGGGTCCGGATTTTATTCTACTGACTATCGTGGCAACCACGGCCACTCTACACCCACAGACGTTAAAAACGATACTACAACCGAAAAAAAGGAGGAAGTGAAAGCTGACACTAAAGAGAAAAGCGATTAGCCGATAGAGTTTGATTCCATTTGCGTACTTTAATAGCTAATGGAGAGCATATTATGACAACCGAATTAAATGAGAAGGAAGAGCCTAAAACTACGGAAATTACCTTCAAATGTAAATTTTGTCAGATGTCTAAACCGCTTAATGAAATGGTAGTTATTGGCAGATTTTTCCCACCGGTCGTGGCATGCCGTGATTGTGACAAGAAAATGCGTTAATGGTTTGTGAAGTATATGACTTTAGCTGTCCTGTATCATAGAGGCTTGAAGGAATACGATTTTGGACCAGGGCACCCCTTCCGTGGAGACCGATATGAAAAATTCCCCCGATTTTTAGAGGATAACTTACCCGAGGATGATAATTACCAGCTTCTGGAAGCAGAACCAGCAACCGATGAAGATTTACTCCTTATCTGCGAGAAGGAGTATATCGATTTCTCAAAAAATTACTTCAGGGCAGCGAATCTTGGTTTGAATTATCCCGAGCAGCAATTTTATGTATTCCACAGTAGAGATGATAAACCGATAGGAAAACCGGGTAAACTGGAAGAGGCAGCAAGGCTGGTTATCGGACAAGCAAAAGTAGCCTGCGATTTAGTCCAGAAGGATAAATTTCAAAAGGCGGTGTCTATTGGCGGCGGATTGCACCATGCCAAGCGTGCCTATGGTGAAGGTTTCTGTATTTATAACGATGTTGCCTTCTGCGGCTTATATCTGATGCAAAAATATGATCTGAAAAGAATATTAATCCTGGATACCGATGCCCATGCCGGGAACGGGACAAGTGAATATTTTTACGAGGAGCCGAGAGTTCTGTTTATTGACCTGCACCAGGATCCTAAAAGCCTTTATCCCGGGACGGGTTTCGCTAACCAAATTGGTTTTGGCCGTGGGAAAGGCTTCACTATAAATATCCCAATGCCGCTCTATGCTGGCAATGACTCTTACAAGCTGGTTTTTCAATCTATTATTGAGCCGGTAACACGGGAATTTAAACCACAGATTATTATC
>CAYOHA010000169.1:0-6028 GCA_964403625.1 uncultured Dehalococcoidales bacterium
GGTAGATAATAGGGCGGCGGTTCCCTGCATTGTTGAGACAATGAAATATAAGCATATACACGAGGCAAGCTCGGAGGTTCTCTGTGAGCTCAAAGATAAGACTTCCGTACCTTATCTTGTCGAGTTGCTGAAGGACGAACACCAATATACACGTAAGTCGGCCGCTGATGTCTTAGGTAATATTGGAGATAAGGCAGCCGTCCCCGGCTTGATTGAGGTGTTAAAGGATGAGGACGAGCAGGTGCGCCTAGCAGCCGTTAAGGCTCTGGGAGGCATCGGTGACGCGGCAGTCGTCCCGAATGTTCTGGAGTTGCTGAAGGACGATAGTTTACGCGTGCGTAAGTCGGCTGTTAATTTCCTTGGGAATATCGGCGATGATGCAGCCGTGCCCGGTCTTATCGAGTCGCTGAAAGATGAAGGAAATACGGTGCGCTTAGCAGCCATCAGTGCCCTTGGTAAAATTGGCGATGATATGGCTGTTGCCAACCTTATTATAATGCTGGATGATAAGAATCAAGAAGTGTGTAAGGCGGCAGTTGGTGCCCTCGGTAAGATCGGAGACTCCCGGGCGATAGACGGACTTAATAAAATCATCGAAAAGGCTCAACAGGAATTTAAATTTCTTGCCTATTCGTCCGAGCCTGCTGGAGAAATGGATGACCTGGAAGTTTATATGTACGATGATAGTCCCGGTCTTAGTACCTATCACAGGCACATGGAAGATAAGATAGAAGCACAAAAACAAAAGGAGAAGATGCAAAAACGGGCTAAGGAACTGGAAAAGGCTGCTGTCAGGGCGCTGCAGTTGATAACAAAGCAGAACAAAGGTCAGTAAACTGGCACGCAGAAAATGGGGGATATTGCTCTGGGTGCTTGAGCACACAGTCAATATGTCATAAGACCTAGCAACGTTCCTTTAAACCGTTATCCAGGGGGATGTATTGACTACGGATGATTCACCCACGCTAACAGAAAACCAACGCAAGGCACCGGAGATACCACGCGGTGATGCCATTACCCCTTCTGAGTAAATGTCTTTCGATGAGTAATAAAACAAGAATTTCTTGACATTGTACAAATCGTCATCTTGTGACCTAACTTGGTTAATTAGTCTTCTAATTCGTAGTAGAAGTGTTATAATGTGATTGAGCAACCCATCACCTCACGTTTGAGTGACATCAACATGTTACACTAAAACTTCTCAGGGTTGTAGGATACTTCGGGTTGTGCGAGTTATGACACGACTACGGCGGGAGACGATTCGATTCAAAAGGCAGGCGCTCGACTCGCTAATTTTAGCTATCGAGCTATTCAACAGACCTCACAAAGCTTCCCGAACTGAGGCTGTGCTATTCTTCCTCCAGCACGCTTTCGAGATGCTACTCAAAGCTGCAATATATCAAGACCGTGGGAGAGTACATGAACCCAGAAGTCCGACAACCTATGGATTTGATAAGTGCTTAGCTATTACCCGTAGTGACTTGAATATCATAACGCAAGACATGGCTAATACATTATCCATATTAGATGGCCATAGAGATTGTGCGATGCATCACCTGCTAGAGATGTCGGAGGAAGCTCTTTATCTTCATGCCCAAGCCGCCGTAACCATGTTCGACGACATACTCAAGCGTGCTTTTAAGGAGAGCCTGAGAGACTACCTTCCCGAACGTGTACTACCCATCTCTACGAGTCCACCTAAAGAAATGTATCTCTTTATGGATAAGGAATTCACTGGGATCCGTGACCTTATTGCACCTGGTAGGCATCGTCGAGCAGAGGCAAAAGCTAGGATCCGGCCTTACCTTATTATGGAATCAGCCCTCCAAGGCGATCGAAGACAACCGACTGATGCTCAGGTATCCCGGGTTATTAGGAGAATGAAAACTGGTGACGATTGGCAAGCGATTTTCCCCGGAGTTGCTACATTGAAACTTGATACTACTGGATCTGGACTAAACTTTTCAGTTAGGTTTACAAAGCAAGATGACTCGCTACCAGTACGTCTAGTCCGTGATGCAGATAGCAATGAAGAAGTTACTCTGATTAGAGAGGTCAATATGATAGACCGATACTCTATGGGTCTTTTCGACCTAGCCGCTAAAGCTGACATAGGAAGGAACAAGTGCCTAGCACTGGTGCACTTTCTCGGGCTACAGACTGACCCGGAGTGTTTTAGGGAATTCTGTCACAAGTCTATTCGATACAAAGGCTATAGTCTGAAGGCGCTACAGAAAATCCAGGAAGCACTCCCTACCCTTGATATAGACCAGATTTGGAGAAACTACAAGGCTGCAAAGCGGTCTGGTGTTTGAATAGAAACCACACTACTAGGTTATAGACAGGAGCCACCGCAATCAATGCTAAAGCCGAACTGCACAATAAGCCAGATTGTGACTTAATTTTTGAAATTTTCGTGCAGATCTTTAAACCTTGTATGCATGAAACGCTTTTTCAAAAACCTGACACAATCAGTATTTCACTTTTTAAGTTATATTAATTCTTATTAGAACCGTAACTCTAGGCGTGGCTCCAATAACCGCTTAGGGACTTTGGTTTCACGCAGGAAGTTGACAAATAACCGGTGGAGTTCACGGGCAACATCCTGGTGCCGGGATATTACATTTTTCTCTTCCTTGGGGTCCACCGAAAGATTGTATAGTTCTGACCCGCCTGGTTCGGGGTCGTAGAGAAATGACCATTCGTTAGTAATTATGGTTGACATAGAGGTTGTTAATCCCCTGCGTCTGATATGGTCAACCGATAGGTCAGTATCGCCGGCGTTAATAAATGGTAAGGAGCTGATAATATACTCACGACCAGGCAGGTTTGGATTTTTTATTGCTGGTAGTAGTGACCTGCCCTCGACTCGGGATGGTATTTTCTGACCCATAATATCCAAAACTGTGGGCATTAAATCAACAGCTGAAGTCAGGCCTTTATATGTCGCCGGCTTGATACCGGGCATATAAATAATCAGAGGGATTAGAGTCACCTCATTATATAACGGTGAGCGTGCCCAGGCTCCAACTCTCCCTTGCTTCTGTTCCGGGTCTTGAGCAAAGACCATTTTACCATAGAGACCACCATGTTCATTAAAATTATACCCGTGGTCAGTGGTGAATATGATAACTGTATTCTCCATTAAGCCCATATTCTCCACCTGCCTTAGAAGGTTTCCTATCCAGTTGTCAACCATCGTCATCTCACCGAAATAGGTAGCCTGAGCTTTTTTGACCTTCTCTTCTGTAAATCCAGGTCTGTCTTTTATGTATCCGTAAACAGGTCCTATGAGTTCACCGTCGTAATCAGGCCAGTATAGTTCGGTATAATAGTTAGGAGGGTTCCACGGCTCATGTGGGTCCCAGGTATCTATGTAGAGAAAGAAATTGTCTTTATAATGGAGTTCAAGCCACTGCATCGCCTTGGCGAATGTCTGGGGAGCAAAACAATCAGCTTCCAGCCGGTATGTAGGCTTCACATCAACCGCATCCATACGCTGCCGACCACCCCCCTTGGCAACATAGTAATGACCGGGGATTTCATTAAAAGTCAGGAAGCCGCGGTCATAACCCATTCCGTCACGTAGAAAGAATGGTGTATCGACTATTGCCGTCGTGTTGATATTACTACCGGCAATAAGTTCGGCGAGTGTCACTTCGTTCTTGGGTAGTGGTTCCCACTGCATAAATGACATTGTCCAGCGACCGGTCATAAAATCGGCACGAGCTGGCATCGTTGGGAATGATGCTATATAGTGACGATTAAAGCGTACTGACTTAGCTGCCAGTGCATCCAGTGCTGGAGTATGCATCTTCTTGTTACCATAGGCACCTACAGCATCTATCCTTACCGTATCTGCTACAATCCAGATAACATTCATATTCAATCTCCTTTTATGTGTTTGTATTTACTTGATCAGGATTATTAATAAAAAGTAAGTTTCTATAGACGTAGTTCCAGACGTGGCTCCAACAAGCGTTTTGCGAGATTTGTATCACGCATAAACTTGACAAATAATCGGTGGAGTTCGTGTGCCACGTCAGGATGCCGGGATATCACGTTTTTCTCTTGTTTCGGGTCTGATGAAAGATTATAAAGTTCTGAACCCCCTGGTTCTACATCGTAGAGTAATGACCACTCCTCAGTTGTGACTGTCGCCATAGAAGCCTTTTCTGCCCATCTACTGACATGGTCAACCGATAAGTCTGTATCCCCGGGATTTACAAATGCAGAACTACTAAACACATATTCACGACCAGCCAGACGTGGATCTTTCATCATTGGCAACAGTGACCTGCCCTCGATTCGGGATGGTATCTCTTGTCCCATAATATCCAGGACAGTTGGCATTAAATCAATGGCTGATGTCAGGCCATCGTATGTCGCTGGTGGAATGTTGGGAACGTAGATGAGAAGAGGTAAAGATGTTACTTCTTCGTAGTACGGTGAGCGTGCCCAGACCCCTATCGATTCTTTACCCGGTGCCGGGTCTTTGGAGAAGACCATTTTGCCATAAAGACCGCCGTGTTCACCGAAATAATAGCCATGATCAGTGGTAAAAATAATAGCCGTGTTCTCCATCAAACCCATATTTTCTACCTGCCTGAGAAGGTTGCCTATCCAGGTGTCTACCATTGTCACCTCACCGTGGTATGTTGCCTGGGCTTTTCTGACCTTCTCTTCAGTGAGTCCAGGCCTATCCTGCCAGTATCCATAGACCGGACCTATCAGTTCGCCGTCATATCCGGGCCAGTATAGTTCTGTATAATAGGCTGGAGCATTCCATGGCTCGTGAGGGTCCCAGGTATCAATGTAAAGAAAGAAGTTTTCTTTATAATTGAGTTCCAACCACTGCATTGCCTTTAAAATTGTCTGTCGGGCAAAACAATCGGCTTCAATACGGACGGCAGATTGCATGGTTAGCCCTCTTCTGAAACGCGGGTCACTGCCTTTAGCCAAATAGTGCTGACCCGGGATTTCTTCGCAAGTTGCGAAACCACGGTCGTAATTCATTTCAGCACGTAGGAAGAAAGGCGTATCGACTATTGCCGCCGTATTAATACCTTTACCAGAGAGTAGTTCAGCGACTGTTACTTCGCTCTTAGGTAGTGGTTCCCACCCAATGAATGACATCGTCCATCGACCGGTCATAAAGTCGGCACGAGCCGGCATCGTCGGAAAGGCAGCTACATAGTGACGGTTAAAGCGTACTGATTTAGACGCCAGAGTATTCAGTGCCGGAGTATACATCTTCTCGTTACCATAGGCTCCAACAGCATCACGCCTTACCGTATCTGATACTATCCAAATAACATTCATACTGTTCTCCTGATATTAGCATTATTAGCTATAACCGTAGTTCTTTACGTGGTTCAAAATACCGTTTCGGGACGTTTGTATCTCGCATATGCTTGACGAATAGCTGATGTAACTCACGAGCAACATCCTGGTGTCTGGAAATAACGTTTTTCTCCTGTTTAGGATCTAATTTAAGGTTGTATAACTCAGAACCGCCTGGATTTGTGTCGTAAAGTAGTGACCACTCGTCGGTAGTCACTGTCGACATAGAATCATAGTCTACATTCCGTAAAGGCCCGTCCGCACATATGTTCTTTTCACCTTTGTTATAAAACGAGAGACTGGAAAAAACATGCTCATAACCGGGCAGACTTGTGTCCTTTATCATCGGCAATAGTGACCGCCCTTCAACCTTGGACGGTATCTCCTGTCCCATAATATCAAGAACTGTAGGCATTAAATCAATTGCTGATGTTAAATCATCATAAGTCCCCGGAGAAACGCCGGGCACATAAATAAAAAGGGGAATAGCTACATTTTCTTCGTAAAGTGGGCACCGTGCCAGAGCCGGCATTTTGTCTGGACCAGCAGGTTCCGGTCTGCCGGAGAAAGCCATTTTGCCGTAACGACCGCCGTGTTCACCGAAATAGGTACCGTGATCGGTCGTAAATACAATAGCCGTATTCTCCATCAAACCCATATTCTCTACCTGTCTTATGAGGTGACC
>CAYOHA010000170.1:0-6018 GCA_964403625.1 uncultured Dehalococcoidales bacterium
AAGATTTGTGCACAGGGACGCAGATATCGGGGAATAGAGGGGGCTTAGGTTGAAAGTTACGGAAATTCGCACTTTAAATATTGATGAACTTAAGAAAAAGCTTGATGAATCATATCGAGAGCTGTTCAATTTGAGATTTCGTCTTGCGACTAAGCAGCTTGGTAATTATCATGAAATCCGAAATGTCAGGAAAAAGATAGCTAAAATAAAGACAGTCATGAGGGAGCGGGAATTACAGTAGAGGAGTAATTATACATTGGTTACAGAGACCAGAAATAATAAAAAGAAGAAAATAGGGCGCGTCGTAAGCAATAAGATGGTAAAGACTGTTGTTGTTATGGTTGAGTACTATATACCTCATCGTCTTTACAAAAAACGTGTAAGACATTTGAGTAAATTCAAAGCTCACGATGAACAAAATGCTTGTAAAATAGGCGATGTAGTATTAATAGAAGAGACCAGGCCTCTTTCAAAAGATAAACGTTGGAAAGTGGCCGAGATATTATCTAAGGGTGATTCACAATGATTATGCCTCAAACCAGGTTAAAAGTTGCAGATAACACCGGTGCTAAAAGTATCATGTGTATACACATACCTGGCGGAACTCGCAAGAAGTATGCTCGTGTGGGCGATATAATTGTTGCTGCCGTTAAAGAAGCACAAACGGGGGGCACTGTCAAAAATCACGAGGTGGTGCGGGCAGTCGTTGCACGAACGGCAAAGCAGTACAGGCGTCCAGATGGTTCGTATATCAGATTCGATGATAACGCTGCGGTTATACTTGATGAAAAAAATAATCCGAAGGGCACTCGTATTTTCGGTCCGGTAGCACATGAGTTACGACAGAAAAATTTTATGAAGATTTTATCACTAGCACCAGAGGTTCTTTAATATGAGAATTAAAAAAGAGGATACGGTTCTGGTAATAGTTGGAAAAGATAAAGGCAAAAAGGGGAAAGTACGTCAGATCATGCCTAAAGATAATGTGTTGATTATTGAGGGTGTGAATATTATTAAACGTCATATGAAGCCAAGGGGACAGGCCAGACAGGCCGGTATTATTGAACGTGAGGCCCCGTTGCAAATTTCTAATGTTATGCTGGTATGTCCGAAATGCAATAAACCAGTCCGTATTCAATCAAAAATCCTCGAGGATGGTAAGCGTGTGAGGATATGTGGGAAATGTAACGAGGTGATTAACTGATGTCTCGTTTGAAAGAAAAATACCAACAGGATATATTGCCTGCTCTGATGAAAGAATTTAAATATACCAGTGTAATGCAGGCGCCGAGAGTAGTAAAAGTGGTGATAAATGTTGGGCTTGGGGAAGCTATACAGCATGCTCAAGCCTTGGATGCTGCCCAACAAGATATTGCGGCAATTTCCGGACAACATCCTGTTGTAACAAAGGCTCGAAAATCCATTGCCAGTTTTAAACTGCGTAAGGGTATGCCCATCGGGATAATGGTCACTTTGCGCGGGAAACGAATGTATGAATTCCTCGATAAGCTTATTAGTGTCGCTTTGCCTCGCATACGTGACTTTCAGGGATTAAATCGTAACGCTTTTGATGGTATGGGGAATTATACTCTTGGACTAAAGGATCAGACGATATTTCCTGAAATTTCATATGATAAGGTTGATAAGGTAAGGGGATTGGAGATCTGTATTATTACAACTGCACGTAACAATGCGGAGGGTCTCAGGCTTTTCGAACTTATGGGAATGCCGTTCTCTCGGTGATATATGTAGTGAAAGAGGCGTGTTTGTAAGATATGGCTAAAGTATCAAGGATTGTTAAAGCGCGTAGGACGCCAAAATTTCAGGTGAGACAGAAGAATCGATGCCAATTGTGCGGCCGGTCGAGGGGATATATACGTCAGTTCGGGCTGTGCCGTATATGTTTCCGTACGCTGGCGCTTGAAGGAAAGATTCCTGGCGTTAGGAAATCCAGTTGGTGATATTCTTTTCTTATATACAATAAATTGTTTTTGTAAAGGTTGAGTATGGTTACAGATCCGATTGCTGATATGTTAACAAGAATTAGAAATGCCACGATGGCTAGGCATGATTTCGTACTTGTGCCATCATCGAAGATAAAGCTTGCTGTCGCTAAAATATTGAGGGATGAAGGCTTTATAAAAGAATATGAAGTAGTCAAAGGTAAGCAACAGAGGGTGATTAAAATATATCTGAAGTATACAGATAAAAAAGAGCCTGTCATTGAAGGATTGCAAAGGGTCTCTAAACCTGGCCTGAGAATATATGTTTCTAAATCTGAAATACCGCGTGTCTACGGTGGATTAGGGATGGCGATTCTGTCTACACCAAAGGGGATTATTTCAGGTAAGAAGGCATGGCAAGAGGGTGTAGGTGGGGAGCTTATTTGCTTTGTATGGTAATGGAGGAAGATAATGTCTCGCATCGGTAAGATGCCAATTCCTGTACCAAAAGGTGTTGAAGTAAAAATAAGTGGAAGTGAAGTGCGGGTTAAAGGGCCAAAAGGTGAATTAACGCGCTCATTTGACCCTGCTATTTCAATTACTATGGATAAAGGTGTAGTTGAAGTGTCCAGGTCATCAGATGAGAAACAAGTGCGATCATTGCATGGTCTGACAAGAAGTCTGTTGGCTAATATGGTTGTGGGAGTGAGTGACGGATACCACAAAGATCTGGAGCTTGTCGGTGTGGGATATAGAGCTCAGGCTTCTTCAGGCGGGAAGATCACACTGCAGTTGGGATTTTCTCATGCGAAAGAGATTAATCCACCGGCGGGAGTGTCGGTTGTCGTTAAAGAGCCACAGCGCCTAGTTGTGCAAGGAATTGATAAGGAGCAGGTGGGCGATGTGGCGGCTAAAATTCGTGCGATGAGACCGCCGGATCACTATAAGGGCAAGGGTGTCAGATATTCAAATGAAAAGGTACGTATAAAACCTGGAAAAGCAGGTAAAGCTGGAGCCAAACGGTAATGGGTACATATAACACAAAAAAATCACGTGAAATAAGACACAGGCGCGTTCGTAAATCGGTTTCAGGAACTGCAGAAAAGCCAAGGCTATGCGTTTATCGCAGTCTGAATCATATTTATTGTCAACTTATTGATGATAGTCAGGGGCATACGTTAGTATCGGCATCGACATTGGATAAAGAGTTTAAATCTAATAATAAGTCGAAGGCTGAGACAGCTGCATTTGTTGGGAAGCTGATAGCAAAACGTGCATCGGAAAGTGGTGTTAAAAGGGTGGTTTTTGACCGAGGAGGATACCAGTATCATGGTCGCGTGAAGGCTTTAGCTGATGCAGCCAGAAAAGCAGGCTTGGAGTTTTAACGATGGAAGATTTAAAACATGGTGAAGCCTTAAATGAGAAACTTGTACATATAAAAAGGGTTGCTAAAGTAGTCAAAGGAGGAAGACGCTTTAGCTTTACAGCCTTGGTAGTTGTTGGTGATGGACATGGTCAAGTAGGCGAAGGTTTGGGGAAAGCGAAAGAAATACCTGAAGCTATTCGTAAAGGAAATGCAATCGCACGTAAACGTATGGTTAAGGTAACGATGAAAGATGGGACCATACCATATCAGATAACTGCCAAATACTGTGGTTCAAAAGTTCTTCTGAAACCGGCTTCGCAAGGCACTGGTTTAATTGCGGGTGGTGGTGTTCGCGCTGTTCTTGAAGCCGCTGGAATAAAAGATATCCTTACGAAATCTCTAGGCAGTGAGAACAAAGTAAACGTAGTGCGTGCAACAATAAAAGCACTGCATCAGTTAAAAACTCCTGAAGAAGCTCTTTCCAGGCGTAAGTCTTTGCTTACAAAGGAGGTTTCAGTTGGCTAAATTAGTGGTTACATGGGTAAAAAGTGGAATAGGTTTCTCACGTGACCAGAGAAATACCATACAGTCTTTGGGGCTTCATCGTTTGAATCAAACCGTTGAACACGATGATTCTCCATCAATGCGCGGGATGTTGTTGAAGGTTAGACATCTTGTCAAAGTGGAGGAAACCGTTGAGGGAGAATGATCTGATCCCCCCGCAGGGGTCAAAACATAGTAAGAAAAGAGTAGGCCGCGGCTCTGGCAGTGGTCATGGTACTACTGCGTGTAAAGGTACGAAGGGACAAAAAGCGCGTGCGGGATTTTCCTTGCGCCCTGGTTTTGAAGGTGGGCAAAATCCATTAACAAAACGTCTTCCAGAACAACGCGGGTTTAATAATATCTTTAGGACTGAATATTCAACTATAAACATATCAAGCCTCAATCGCTTTGAGTCAGGGCAAGAAATTAAACCAGAAGATTTGATGGAGAAGAGACTCGTAAAATCACTAAAGAAACCGATTAAAATTCTAGGCAATGGCGAACTTGAGAAACCATTTACCGTTAGAGCTAATAAGTTCACTCAAACGGCGAAGAGGAAGATTGAGTCCGCTGGAGGAAAAGCAGAGGAAATCAGCTAGTGACTCAAGAGCGAAAAAGTTCCAGACCTCAATTACTCCAATCAATGATAGATGCCTTCCGTCAGACAGATCTTAGACGAAAGATGCTGATAACGTTAGGCATTTTGGTGTTATTCCGCTTTATCGCTCATGTACCTGTGCCCGGTGCCGATCCCGCAGCAATGAAGGACTTCTTAGGCGGAGGCACAAGCGCAGGCTCTTTGTTCGGGATGCTGGATTTGTTCAGCGGCAGCGCAATGAGAAACATGAGCGTTGCCGCATTAGGGGTTTATCCTTATATTACGGCTACAATCATCATGCAACTTATGGTGCCTGTCATTCCAAAGCTGCGGGAGCTAGCTCGCGAAGGTGATAGTGGCAGGGCTAAAATAAATGTATATACACATTGGCTCACTGTTCCTCTAGCCATGCTTCAGGGCTATAGTCAGCTGGTTTTACTACAACGCTCTTCTGATGTTATAAGTAATGTTGGTTTCTCTGGCGAAAATGCGCTTCCTACTATTTCAATGATAATAGCAATGACCGCCGGAACTATGTTTTTGGTATGGCTTGGCGAGTTGATAACAGAATATGGCATAGGCAATGGTGTGTCTCTGATAATATTTGCTGGAATTGTTTGTACTCTACCTAACCTGGTAGGGCAGGGAACTCTAGCGCATGATCCACTAGGTTTGGTTCTGTTCGTTGCATTATCTTTTGTTGTACTTGTCACCATAATAATTTTTACAGAAGCGCAGCGCCGTATCCCCGTTCAATATGCTAGAAGCCTGTATCGCGGCGGCCGGGTTTATAGGCAATCAGGTGGTACTCATATACCGATACGTGTCAATTCAGCAGGCATGATACCGATCATATTCGCTATGTCTTTTTTGTTAATGCCTGGCATAGTTGCTGGCTTTTTCGCCAATCCTGCGGCTCCTAACTTTGCTGATTCAGTGATAAATTTATTTTCGGATAAAGGTTATTTCTATTGGATATTATATTTCTTTTTAGTAGTTGCGTTAACGTTTTTCTATACTACGGTAATCTTCCAACAACAGAATTTGGCTGATACTTTGCAGAAACAGGGTGCTTTTATACCAGGTATACGCCCGGGGAAAGCTACAAACCAGTATTTATCAAAACTGAATAATCGTATTACGTGGGGTGGAGCCATATTCCTGGGTGTTGTAACAATATCACCGTTTATCATACAAAAAATCTCTGGTATACAAGGGACTCAACTACAACTTCCAGCTATTGGCATGATAATAGTTGTAGGTGTAGCTCTTGATACAATGAGACAGTTAGAAGCCCAGCTTTTGATGAGGAATTATGAAGGCTTTTTGAAATAGGGAGGATTTATAATGAGATTGATACTTTTAGGCGCTCCAGGATCAGGAAAAGGCACGCAGGCAAAAAATATAGCCGAAAAAGTTGGAATTACGCATGTAGCCTCTGGAGACCTATTTCGTGCTGCAGCTACCCGGGGGGATGAGTTAGGTAAACAGGCTAAGTATTATATGGAGAAAGGTCTTCTTGTTCCTGATGAGATTACTATTAAAATGATTTTAGAAAGAATTGATGC
>CAYOHA010000171.1:0-6014 GCA_964403625.1 uncultured Dehalococcoidales bacterium
TGAATAGCTTTCAGATGAAAAATGCTTTTGGTATTGCCGTTAATCTGATTTCGGGAGGCGGTTCAGGTCTATGGGATGGTACTACCACATTCAAGCTGAGTCAGGGTTCGTCAGGACGGAGCGGTATCATTGCTGCGAAGCTAGCTCAGGCGGGGTGGACAGGGTTATTAGACCCATTTGGTCCAAAAAACAGCTACTTTGGCGTGTTTGCGAGACAGGGTGTTAGCTCTCCTGAAGCGCTTACTAAAGATCTGGGTAAGAAATATCTTGTTGATGTCCTCCGCCCTAAGATGCACCCCGGCGGTGGGCCTACTCAGACCACTACTGACGCTGCTATTGAGTTTGCTACTAAACACGATATCAAAGCTGACGATATAAAGGAGGTCATTCTACGCCTTTCTCCCGCACATCAAGCCCATTTCCATTATATGAGACCTTATAAGGTTGGAGACTATCCGACAGCTGATGCCCTCTTCAGCTATAAGTACTCTGTAGCTAACGGACTGGTGAGAAGGTCCGGTAAAAACAAAGATTATACCGAGGAAGCCATACGTGACCCTCGAATCCAGACTGTCATCAGAAATATGACACTGGCTGATCTGGGCAAGCCTATAGGGTTTGAGATTGAGGTAAAGTTGAAGGACGGGCGTACAATCACCGAGTACTACGAAAGCCACGTTGGTAGAGCACCGGGCGAGTCTGGTCCTCTACTATTATCCAGAGACGTCATGATAGGTAGATTCATGGATCAGATTGAGTTTAGCCAACTGGTCAGCAAGAAGGATGCGGAAAAGATCATTGAGTTAGTGGAGAAACTGGAGGAAGTGGATAATGTGGCTGAGATAGTTAAACTGGCAGTAAAAAGAGGTTAAGATACTAAAATTTATATTATAATTATTGAGATAATTAACTAAATTAAAGAAAAGGAGAAAGAAGAGAAATGAAGATCACCGAAATAGAATGTGTTCCTCTTAGCTTACCTACGTTGATGGGAGGTGGAGGCCGGCTGAGTAATAATCTTCTCGTAAAGATCCATACTGACGAGGGTATCACCGGAATGGGCGATGGTGGTGGTGTTAATCAGGACATAGTTACCATGATGGTTAAAGCCTGGGCGCCGATCCTCATTGGTGCAAACCCCCTTGACAGGGGGCCAATAATGGCCATGCTCAGCAGGTCAATACGTTCTATCTGGGGTATGTCATACCCTGCGGCAGTCGCAGCCGTAGACTTTGCCTTATGGGACTTGGCAGGCAGAGCGTTAAAACAGCCGGTCTACCAGCTTCTGGGAGGGAAACAGGTTGAAAAGATACGTTTTTGCTACTTTGTTTCCGGTGGTGACTCGGCGGATAGGGCAAAACGTGCTAAAGAGGCGGTAGCTGCTGGCGTTACCAGCCTGGGCTTGAAGGCAACAGGATTTGGCGGTGGGGAGGCTTCACTCGAGGCTGACCTTGCCAATGTGAAGGCGGTTAGGGAGGCAATCGGCGATAGCATTGAGCTGGATATAGATTACAATGGTGCTCTAGACTATTATTCGGCACTGCGGTTTGGCCAGCAAATTGAGAAATACAATCTGTTCAAGTATGAGCAGCCTGTGGCATGGTATGACATCGATGGACTGGCAGAGTTACGTAGACATCTTAGCACGCCAATATGCTCCCATGAATCTAGCGTACTTGTTACTGGACTGATGGATGTTATCAAAAAGGGTGCTGCCGATATCCTGGGTACTAAGCTAGCGCCGGCAGGTGGAATTACGGAAGGTGTACAGTGGGCTAAGATCGCTAAGGCGACGAATTTGCCGATGTATTGTGGCGCCATGGGAGGGCCATGGGAGGCAGCAGCTCAGGCACACTGGCTTTGCTCGGAAGCCGAGTTCGGCAAGCAGGCTCAGGCTAGCTTTTTCCCGGTGACTATGTATGGCACATTTGATACCACTAAGCCGGTCAAAGTTGACATCATTAAAAACCCGATGAAATATAAAGATGGCTATTTCTGGCCACCTGATGGTCCAGGGCTTGGACTGGAGCTAAACGAAGAAGCCTTGCCCAAGTACATAACGAAGGGAAAGAGCATTGTCACTATCGGAGAGAAAGAACGGGCAGCAGGAAGAATCTTCATATAACTATCGAAAACTAGTGAGTCTATACCTAAAAACTTGAAAATAAAAATTCCAGGGATTTGTCCCTGGAATTTTTATTAACCTCTCTTAACCATTGCTTATAACAGATTGTATGTGTAAAATACCGGAAAAGGCAAAGATAAATGAACAGAAGCGGTATTAATGATATCGTCTCCCGTATATATTCAATAGCCGATGAGTTGAGAGCTATCGCAAATCTTGGACTCAAATACTCTAAGAATGAATATGATAGGGAGCGATATGAAAAAGTCTTAACGGTATCAGCGCAACTCGTGAGTCTTTTGGATAGTAAGCCTTCCCTGAGTATCGAGAATACATACCGGAATAATTATGGTTATATTACTCCTCTTATCGGAGCTGAAGCTGCTGTGTTTCGTGATAAAAAGCTACTCATGATAAAAAGACATGACGACAGCTTGTGGGCGGTACCAGGAGGTATAGTCGAGGTGGGTGAGACTTTAACAAACGCCGCTCTTAGAGAGTTGAAGGAAGAAACTGGACTAGTCGGTGAAATAAACGGTCTTCTTGGTATATTCGACTCCCGCATATGGAAGAGCCAAACAAAGTCCCAAGTCTATCATGTGATTTTCGAAGTTATTGTTCCTGAAGGAGATCCAGTTCTCACAAATGAGGCAACCGATTGGGGATTCTTTGCAGACGATAAGCTCCCAAGCCTTTCGCCCGGCCATTCTCAAAGAGTACCTGTCTTATTTAAATTGATAAATGGAGAGTTGGATTCTCCTTACCTTGATAATCCCGATCGGTTATTTTTTAATACTGATAATCTTCCCTGATCACGTAAAAGGGCGAAATGTGCAATCCTAGCGGAGACTATACTCACAACTCCGAGTGTGAGCACAAGTGCTCCATTCCAAGTATCTAACCTGTAATGTGGTGCCCCTTCATGAATTACCTGAAAATTCGGATCATCGCCCGGCGATTGTCTTCATATGTTACGTGCTGTCTCCCGCACATTAGCATACAGTTTATCAGCCTTAACTCTACGATTTTCTTCTGCATGCCTGCATACCTCCATGAAAGCAGGCATAGCTGCGGGCTCTTCAACTACCAAACTTAGCACTCTCAACTGGATTGTTGTAAACCGATTTAAGCGGATTAAGCACTAGGTAGGTTCTCCGTTTGAACTAATATAGTTGAGTATGGTATCGAAGAGCACGAGTATGACAAACTAAATATAAATGATACAAATACGCACTATATTTTACTGATATGTAATGGTCAAGACTTTATTATGGTTAATATAGCGATTTTCATTTTAGGAGGTTATAGACAACATAAGAGATTAAAAGATACAGTTAACTATCAGATCGTGTTAAAGGAAAGATAGAAAACTGAATGTATAGAGAGATGGAAGATATAGTTGGAATCGCCGCTGGCGATAATGAATCTACAATCTGTTAGCTGCAGTTAAAGCAGTCCAATCTAGTCGAAATTCTAAAAAGCACTGGCTCTCGCCAGGTTAATAAAGGAGAAAATAGAATGTATCTAAAGAATATCAACAAGGGCAATAGAACGCTGTGGAAGCAACTAACCCGCTTTGTACTCCCGGTGCTAATATTACTCACTTTACTGGTAGCGGTATCTTGCACAAACTCTGTTCCTCAAGAGCTGACTACCAGTGAAAACCTCTGGAAAGACCAGGGACTGAGAAACTACGATTTTACCCTCGAGCGCCAGTGCTTCTGCCCAGAGGACTGGCGTGGACCTGTCAATATACAGGTACGTAACGGAGTTACTGTCTCTGTCACTTATGTTTCCAATGGAACGGCTGTCACCGAAGGCAAGTTCTATAACGCGGATACGATTGATAAGCTGTTTACGATATTAGAAAATGCGTATGCCGGCAAAGGTGATTTCGAGCAAAAAGCTGATACCATCAATGTGGGCTACAACGCTCAGATGGGGTATCCTACAAACTTCTATATTGATGTCTCACAGACCATTGCTGATGAAGAACAGGGATACACCGTTACAAACCTTGTTGCGCGATAGTGCTTTGTCCGGCTTCTGGAACAAGTCATCAAGACTTGATTTGCCGTGCAGTCTTTGCCTATTTTATTGTCATCGAAGTCTATATCGGCAGGATCATTGGGAAAAGGCTTCTGCACATGAAAGTAGTAGATAACAACAGTAATCGCATTGGGCTGCGTAAATTATTTATATTAGGTCTATTACGCATTGTCGACGTATTACCAGCCTATAACATTCTGGGGATTGTTATGATTGCCTCTCTGGAAAAAGGACAGAGATTTGGAGAACACTCTGCGAGGACATAATTGGTTAATCTGCACTTTTTAAAAGCCACATGAAAGAATCGTGCTGTATAATATAATCTAACCATACAGAATGAGTATACCGGAAGGAGTTAAAAATGAACTGTGTTGAAGTCCTTAAAAATCTGCTTTCCATAGATACTTCTGTACCGCCGGGTTTGAATTACGGTAAAGCGGTCGATTACCTGGAGCCCTTTTTTAAAAGAATAGGCTTCAATACCCAGAAGGTTGCAATTCCTGCAGAGCACGCGGAGGGAAGGGAAGGAAGGATTAATCTCATTTGTCATCGTCGGGAGAAGGACAAGCCGCGTTTGATTTTCTACGGTCATATAGATGTTGTTCCAGCCGAAGGTTGGGACGCTTTCAAACCTCGAGTAGAAAACGGGAAGGTCTATGGCCGGGGTGCTGCCGACATGAAGGGAGGTATCATCGCCCTTCTTTTAGCTATGGAATCGCTGAGGGGAAAGCAACTTAATTATGACGTTTCAGTAATAATCACGACCGATGAAGAGATAGGCCAGGCTAGCCAGCTCCGATACCTGGCACAGTATTTGCAGCCGGTTTCTGGTGCTTTTCTTTTTAATCTTGATTCCAACTTTGGCTATGTTTCGATAGCTAATCTCGGCGCCTTGCAGGTCGACATTAAAGTAAAAGGAAAATCGGTACATTCTGGTTTATCTCATCTTGGGGAGAATGCCGTAGAGAAGGCTAACCTTCTGGTCAAGGCAATACTTGAGCTTAAAAGTCGGGTGGAAGAGAGAAGATCGATTGTCCCTGTCCACTCAAATACCGGGCTAAGCAGGATGCAAGCCAAATTAAACATTAATATGATCAAAGGAGGAATAAAGAGCAATATCGTACCAGACGAATGTCTGATCTCAATAGACCGGCGGTTAATTCCTGAGGAAAATATAGAGGATGCCAGAGAAGAGTTACTCAAGGTTCTATACTCTATTCCTGATGTCAACTGGGAATTGGAACGGATTTTTTCCATCCCAACGTTGCCTCCAAGTGATGACCCTTTGGTGGATAAATTGGCGGATATTATCAGGGAGACTACCGGGGAAGGCGGCAAATTTGGCGAGATGGGTTCGGGAGATTTACCCCACATTGTTGCCGAGTGGGGTGGTAAAGAATTCGGGCTCGGTGTAATACGTCCAGAGTGCAATATACATGGCAAGGAAGAGTTCGTCTATCAACAGGACATAGAAAACCTGGCTAAAATTATAATGCGCTTTTTATTAGTTTAGGGTAAGGTAAGGTTAAACAATTTAGTTTACTCTTTTTAAATTTTTACCTAATTGAGTTGAGTTGATATTCTGCTGTTGTAGGGTGATACTTAACACAGTAAGGTTAGTGTGAGGAAACACTCAAGATGATAGAGATCAAACATTTCCCATAAAGAATGTCCCGGAAGTTCAGGAGGAGAACTTAGATAACAAGCTTTACTACGCAATTACAGAAGACATCACGCAAGATCAGTACGCTGAACGAGAAACCTCTTCATGAGGCTTTGAAACAGTGGTATGCGCAATCCGACGACAGGTTTGAGGTATCTGTTGACGGATTCACCGTTG